>JAQICW010000556.1 GCA_027858355.1 Desulfobacula sp. | reverse complement strand
GCACATTTGATAATTCTGATAAATTGTCCATTGGTAGAATTACAGTCTTCGCCCCATTTTCAGAAAGGGTTGTTACTTTGTCTGCAAAATTTATAGCCCTTTCAATTGCACCACCGACTGAAATATTTCCAAGCACCGCAAGGCCGGGTTTAAGATTCTTTTTATACAAAGCGGATACGATGGTTACGTAAACAGCAGATCCTATACCTGATGAAATCGCATGCCCAAGAAGGTTAGAAACCTGTACAATAATATCATAATTGTTTAATGAATGCCTGTCGTTCAATATCGTTTTCTCATTTGCCTTGATGTACTGATATGTATTTTTAATATTGTCTTTCACATCTTTATAGCTGACACCGGTAATATTTAATTTCCCGGAACCTGCTACGGCAATAGTTTCGATCCTTACCAAGGTAACATTGTCTCCATCACTGGTACTGGTATAGCAGACACCAGGAGAAAGTGGCGTGTTTTCAATCAGGTGCGACCCTTTTTCTTCGGGTAGCCCCACGAAAAACTCTTCTTGATTTTCTTTGTCGATAAAAGAAAAATTTGTGTCCCAGAATTCCATACCACCGATCCGTTTCAGCTGTTCTTTTACCCGCCTTCTCATCTCCAAAGCGATTTCAAGATATGCTTTAATATCAGTTTTGGTGTATTCTCCATCCGGATGAAGGAGCTTTATAAATCCCGAGACTATTTTTTTAACCGGCTTTGTGTCTCTTTGTTTCAGGTGAGTTCCCAATGAAAAATATTCTTCCAATGCATCGGTATATGTAACACGGCGAAATGATTTTAACGCTTCAGAAAAGTAGTCGGTGCTGAAACCAAAGCTTGAAGTAAAATGCTTGGATGCAAATTTGATCATCTCCCAACCAGGCAAATAAAAATGGATTCGATCCAGAAATGCAGTATCATTATTTACTTCATCGGAAAGCGGGCTAAAAAGATGGGACGTCTGGAGAACCGTCTCAATCGGCTGGTTAATGTTCCCATTTAAAATAATAGATGCAGCACCGGTAATTTCACCTCCGGCACCGGCACGGGAAAAAGATCCCGACTCCATATAATCTTTCATCAAAGGTACAGCATCACGGTCCTTAAATATTTTATCGGTTGCTTCATCAAAACAGATAGCGTCCCATTGTCCAACAGCACCCACTTTCCCGGTTGAGCCATGAACAAAAAGTTTGGCTACCGTTCCCTGTCCACCGGAGATTAACACCGCATAGGGTGTCAGTTCTTTAAAGACGAAGGACTTCCCTGTTGATCTTGGTCCCAGTTCAATAAAGTTGAAATTTGATTCAACCATTGGAAGCAACCTTGAAAGCAACAACATTTTGATTCGATCCGTCATTCCTTCAGCCGTGGGTTCATAACCAGCGCTTCGCAATAAAACATCCATCCATTCATCTTTTGTGAATTCCTTGCGTTTATTCATCATTTTACTATTGTCAAAAGATGATAATTGAATTGGTTTGATGTCGGTGATAACGAATGGGAATATGTTCTGGCTGATTTTGATATCCGGATCATATTCAACATCAATAATGGCCCAGATACCTCCCATAAGCATTTTCTCGTGCTGCCGGACAAGGAGATCATCAATATTGCCATTTTTGATATTGCTGTTTTGCAGCTTTGCCCAGTATATGTTTTTTTTCGAATCCAGTTCAACCGATATTTTATCAATGATCTTATATCGCCCCATCTCTCTTATCTTCGAATGGATTAATGCGCTTTCTTCAGGGTTTACATAGTGTTGTGAAAGAATTTTTTTCACATTTTCCATACCGGATCGTATTTTTTCTTCATCATCCGTAGAACAGGAGTTGGCAATAAGGTATTCAAGGACAAAAACCGGGACATTGGCCCCCACTTTTAAAGAAAGAACCAGATCCTTTCTGACCACATACCCTCTGAAGTGTTCCAAGAGTTTTATGTCTAAATCATTTAATACCGCCATAATCTGTTCCTTATCCTTAGAGAAGTCCGCCTAAATCTCTGTCTTTATTTTGTTGAATAACTGTCCGGTCTAATTGCTGCTTGGTGGTCGCATCCAAAAGCAGAACTTCAAGCGCAGGATGACCGTCAAAGGTATATTCCTGAGTGATGCTTTCATTTCGCTGAACGATAAGGACATCGCTTTTATTGACCTGTGTTTTATTGGCAAAGAAAATCAGATAAACCTTTCTATCTAAAGAAAATAGTTCACCCGGTCCATCATCTGCACAAATTTTAATTTGGAACAGCTCGCCCGTGACATTTTTCAGATCCGCTTTGTTTTCAATGACAACCGAAAATGATGCGGCCACGCTACTGGATCTTTCCCAGCTAAAATACGGCGTCACCAGTTCCTGTGGAGAAACACCGCCATGGGAGAATCCATATGATCCCGTTGTTTTGAACGGGTTGATGTTCTTTGCAAAATAGAGATATCCGAATTGTTTATAATTCTTCTCAGCCTCAATTAAATGGGGGGTCAAATCAGGCTGTTTCTCCACCGCCCGGATATATCGTTCGGCCTTAACAACTTCGCCCCTGGGTATGACTGAAATTTTATCCGCTTCACTCAACAGGCCGGTCAGAACAAAGCCGTGGTCGGTAATCAAATAAACCTTGGCATAGCCTCCGGCCAAAAGAAGTGAAATCTTTTCGGCGAAGAAATCGATGGTTTCCGGAAAATATCTAAGCGCCTTCTGCTGGAGTTTTTCACCCATGTCATCGATATCTTTGTAAGTGCAGATCAGAAATTGACCCGGCCTTGCCTCTACATTCACCGCATCAAGGCGGATAAAATCAATGGCAACATCCGGGTTTTGAGCGATCAGATATTTTTCGCGATTGGTCTGAACCGCTTCCACAACGCCGTTGTCCATGTATATCCGGCTCATATTGTTTTCGGTTTCCGATGGAATATCCGCAATAATCGCATCCCGTTTCAGCAATAATTGTGTGTGCTTTATTGACCCTTTGAGTCTGGTCGCCACCTGTTGGGCAATTTCATAGGTCACACCGTCACCGACAATGACAGCCGTCTTCTTGCTGTTCTCATTGATGATCCGCTGAAGCGTTCCTGTCTGGGTTTCCTTGTAGCCGCTCCAATATTTGAACCATTTATCCAGAAAGATCGAAACATGTTCTTTGTAAAGCTCCTGAAACGGCTCAAGCAGCTCTTTCTTGTTCAGGAATTCCGCGTAGAGGTTGCGGATGGCAGTATCCAGACGATAGAAGTGCTTTTTGTAAAATTCCACGCATTCGCTGAACGATCCCAGGTATTTAATATTCTTGGGATCAAATTCCAGCAGGGTGATCACATCGGCCCAGAAGACAAGACCCAGAGCCTGAGCCTGCTTGCTCTGATGACGCTGGCGCAGTTTTGCCAGTGTATTGGGGAGGGTCGCCTTGTCTGAAAGATGGGCACCTATTTTTGCCAGCCATTTTTCATCCACCTGATGAAAGGGATGGTGAATACTGACCTTCCATATATCCAGAGGAACCGGCAGCACATAGCTTTCCAGATAGCCCTTAAAGGAGTCCCGGAAGGTGATTGAATCCAGCCAACCTGTATAAACGGTATCGAGAATCTTGATGCAGTGATTTTGGGCTAAACCATCCAGCATGGCGTTCACCACTTCTTTTGCCAGGGTAGTTGCCGGTTTTACAAGATAGTCCTGTCCGAGCAGATCGTTTACTTTGAGATAAAAGGTCTCCCGAAGCTGGGCATCATATTTTTCCCGGGCATAGGTTTCAGGATCATGAACAAAGGGCAGTAGCTCTTTGTTCAGATCAAAAATCTGGGTTGCGCCCTTATGGCTCAGATCCATCCAATAGGTGAGGTCCTTGCCGACACTTACTTTGGCAGCGGCAATCAACTCTTCTTTGGGCAGGTTAATGTTCAGGTTTAAGGATTGATGAACCTTGTCCTTGACGTAATTTTGCAGGTAGCGGATTTCCAGGCAGCCATTGGTTTCACAATATTCCCGGATGAACTTCAGGTCTTCTTTTTTGGAACGGGTGTAGATGAGAAACTTTCCATGGGGGGATACAGCCTTTTCAATGAGATATTTCACATGCAGTTCTTCCACCTCGGAGTTGGTTTCGTGAATGGTAAACTGATTTTCGACGGCCTTCAGCAAAAATTTTGCATCACCGGATTCATCAATGAAAACAGCAACCAGATGAGAGTCGTATATGCTCTGCAGATCATTTTTGAACCAGCGATCAATCATGGTTAACCTCTTTTAATGATGCATTTAAAAATGTTTCCATCTCGGTCATCAATGAAATTAATGTCCGGATAGTTCTCCAAGGCACGCAATATTCCGGAACCAAAGCCTCTGTATGGTAAAATCTGATATGCAAAAGAAGCCAATACCGGATTACGGGTATTTGAATTACCGGCTTTAATATTTTCAATCGTAAGATTATTGGGCAGGTTTCCTGGACTTATGATTTCCACCCGATCAGAAAAAATAAACACGCGGATGGGGGCGGAAATAAAGTAGTCTCGATGAACAAGCGCATTGGTGATTAACTCTTCCCAGACAATTCTCGGGATCTCGGGAACCCCCAAACTGTTTACAGACTGCTCTCCCTGCACCTGCCGGGTATTGGCCAGGATATAGCCAATCGTTTGCTGGAATATTTCAGAAATTTTTCCTTTAATATCCCGGCTGTCAATGTAGGTTTCGTCTGCAAGGGTTTGACCGGGGAATACAGCCGCCTTTACAATAAAGGAGGGCAGTCGATTGGAGGGCGACAGACCAAACAGCAAGCCGCCGGTTATATTCAGGGCTTCATTTTTCCCCAGGTTAAGATTTGAAATCGTCTGGGAAAGCGGGACAGATTGCTCGTCAAGGGGTTCTCCGTATCGTTTTTGAAAAAATTCTCTGAAATATGGCATGTCAATATCGGCAATCGTCATCCCTTCCGCCGGGATTGTGTCGGCATGCACCAGGCCTGAGTCCTGGAACAAGCGCTGAATCTCCTCCCGGGACGTTGCCTTTCGTTTGTCTGCCCCGCTTTTAACCCAGATTACACCATTCTTGTCCTGGTAGGGTTTATTGATCCCTTTTGGAACATCAATAATCATGATACGCAGGTCACTAATCGTGGCAATTTCTGTCAGCGGGTTCACGGCGGGTTTGACATTCTGGCTTGCGGCATTGGACAAAAGTTGATTGATATGATGAACCTTCTCGGGTGTAAGCCCGATAACATTACCGTCATCATCCACACCTATAAAGATTCTTCCGCCCAGTGTATTGCTGAACGCTATGATCTCAATGGCCAGGGCATCAATATTATTGATATCTTTCTTAAACTGATTGCGACTGTCCTCGCCCTGGGCCAGTACCTGCAAAATTTCTAGGATTTCCATATCTGGTAAATCTCCTTACGCCGGTTAAACGCTTCCTGGCCGCCTTCCATGATGTTTACGATTGTTCTCTGTGTCGTTTGATTATCCACACTTCCGCTGCAAATGGATACCTTATTGTCCATAAATGAACAGGCGTGAACCTGTTCCGCATCTCCCAGCACCGGAATGTTCGGGTTGTGGGTCGCGAAAATAAACTGGACTTTTGGTTTCATGGTTCGAATGAGCTTGATCACGTCTTCATAAATGGTCTGGTTGTCGAGGTCATCTTCCGGCTGGTCAATAATAATGACATCATTTTCTTGTTGACTCAGTACAAAAAGAATCAATGCAGATGCTCTCTGACCCAGGGAATGATGCTGTAACTCCTTGCCTCGATACAGTATCGTAAATTTATTCGGGGTTTGATAGGTCAACAATGTCTTTAAATTTTTCTTGAACAAATCGATCAGAATCTGGGGATTGCTCCCGAAGAGTCCTTTTGCAGTCCCAAAATCTTGAAAAATAGCCACAAAATCCGTATATTTTTCAACGATCCCCTGGTAGGTTGTTTCCCGGATGCCGCTTCCCCTGAAAATATCCTTCGTAAACGCCAGAAAGGATTGTTTGTCTTCCTTATATTCTGATGTAATTGAAATGGAAGATCCCCCCGAACCCACCTTATCAAGCTCCGTTTTGATAAGACTGAACTCCTGAAGCCATAATTCATTTAATTTTTGTAATTCCACATAAAGCGCATCCAGTAATCCTTTCTTTAGATCTCCTTGCTTCTCAAGCGTGGCAATCAATTGTTTGGCCATGCCCAACCGTTTCTTCAGGTCGAGAAATTCTTCAGAGCTGATGTTCTGGGTGCCGCTGATTTTTAATTGTTCGCCCAGCTTGCGCTCTATTTCGGCAAATTCCTCAACCATACTTTTGCGGATTGTATTCAGTTCAGCCCGGCAGTCAGATAACCCTTGCTTTGACTTGCCCTGATTGGCCAACCAGGCTTTCACCTGATCAACAAAAGCGATATAGGTATCATAATGGGTATAAAACCGTCCGAACAGATCTGAATTATGCTTTGACAGATACCCTTTAAAATTCCGAATATCATCTTCATGCTGGGCAAGCAGGCTTTCAAGATCGGAAACAAAACGATCCGTCATCTGAATCCCTTTGTTTATCATCCTGACATCCGAGTCAAAATCCAACCGTTTCTGCAGCTTTTCCTCAACACCGTGTTCCCCGTAGAACTTCAATCGGTGTTCGGTATCCAGCTTGATTTTCTTTTGTTCATCAATCTGGTCCTGAACACTGAACACTTTGTTAAGCCGGTCAACCGATTCGGACACTCGTTGTTTCTGCTGGGCAATGTTGCGTCTAACCTCATCCAGCTTTGATCCAAGAAGTTTGTCGACCAGATCCTTTTCAAAACCTTCGCCTGTACTGGATAGGTCTTTCTGGCCAAAATAAATTGGCTTGTGCAGCACCGTCTCACGAATTGAAACACCCGGCTGAAGCATGTTATTAATCAGAACTTCGGAATAGGGCTCCTTCCAGACACGACGGATGGTGTAGGTTTGTCCATACCGGTCAATGACGTCAATTTCGATTTTCCCCCCGCTTCCCATGGTAAAACCGACCAAATCTTCTTTGTATTTAATGTCACCTGCTTTCTCGCCAAAGGGGATATTGATTGCATAGCGAAGCGCCTCCAGGATCGAAGATTTCCCGCTGCCTCGAATACCGATCAAGGTGTTGAGTTCCGGCGAAAAATGAAGTTCCTGGCCCGTAAGCGTTCCACCGGTGAACCGGATATTTAAAATACGAGAGTGGGTGTGTTTCAGGACATTGGAAGCAATCCGGTTTGATTTGTCAATTAATGCGAACTTAACCGCATCAAATGAGAATGCCCCAAGCTTGATGAAACAGTCGCCGCCTTTGCCGATGTCAGGAATGGATTTGCAATCAGAGCCTTCGACTTCTGCCGGATACCAATCTCCCAGCCATCCCTTTACTTTTGTCCGGCATACCTCGTCGGATTTGTTATGGGAGCGAACTTTCTGGAAGGCCAGGGTCCGCCTTTTAAAGACTTCATTTTCCCCCATATCTTGTAATCGTCCGCCATCCAGTGCTTTCCACAACCCGCTGTTCTGCCTGACATGGGCAAACATAATAAAAAAATCACGATGATACCCCTCAAGCTTTTTTATGGTTGTAATCAGATCCAATGAACTGCGCCCATTCTCCCGCTCATACTGCTCGGGTGTTTTGCCTTCAAAGGCAACATTCAGAAATTGGTTGATGTAATCCTGGCCATTGGGAAGCCATTCATCATTAAAAACAACCAGGGTGTGAATGCCATTCGCCCCATCATTCACAGAAAGCTCCACCCCTGGCAGCAGACAGATAGCTTCTTTACGGGCTTTTTTACGAAGTGCTTTGAATTCACTGATATCAAATTTGTTATGATTGGTGATAGTTCCCACCTGAATACCGGCATTTTTAAGCCCGGCTATATAATCAGAGACAAAGCTGTTCTCTTCGCCGGTATACCTAAACTCCTTGTCCGCCCTGGTATGAAGATGAAAATCCGCCCGCAACCAATCTGCGCCATATTTAAACATTTCAGGAGTATTGCCTTCTAAGCTCATCACAGCCTCCAAATTAATAAGTCTTGTTTATTTATATCCAATAGCGCCCCCTTTCCTACCAGTCCGCGTTAAGGTACTTTTTCAGCTGCCCTGCATTGAGCACCTCGTAGGGAATCATTTTCTTTTGCTGCAAAGGGGCGATGTTTTTGCCCACCCCGTCATCAAGGATGGGGTTGTAGCCTTCGGCCAGAAGCTCATCGATTTTTGCCTTAAAGGCTTCAATCTCTTTTAACTGGTTAAAGATCCGCTCTTTTTCGTTCTGGGCATCGGCGCTTTCGTTCCCGGCCAGATCGCTTTGCCGGTTCACAAGTGACCGCTCCCGATGTTCGATGTAAACCGAGCGCAGACGCATCAGCTTGTCCCGGCTCCATTTGTAGATGATAATATAGCAATCAAACCCTAGGTTCGGTCCGCTGGAGATGTGCCAGATAAAAGGCGTCTTCGGCAGGTACATGAACAGGTTGAGGTGATCGGAAAGTTCAGCAAAAAAATAGTTGTTCAGATACTCATGGATCGGGCGGCCCAGTATTGTATCAAAGCTGGAATATTGGGCAGAGCTGAACCCTTTTTCACGAAATTTTTCCTCTATCCGATCTATCAGCACCTTTTCACCGGCATTGGGCACCAGCGGAATAATACCGTCCTCATCCTCCATCAGGATCTCCCGGATCATATCGGCCAGAAATTCCATGGCCAGGGTATGCATCCGCTGCTGGGGAATCACATGGCTTTGTTTGAACCAGTACCAGACATTGATGGGATTGACCTGATGACGGATGCAGAACTCTTCCAGATCGTTGTTGCTCTGGTAGAGTGTTGGAAATCCGCTTTCGATGGCTTCACGCACTTCCGTCGTGAACGCTTTGGTTGGCAATGCTTCGATATAATCCCGGATAGTATCCAGCGGGAATTCTTGAGTCGCCTCGGTCTCAGTCAGATAAGCTTCCCGAGCCTTCGCCAGTACCGGCAGGCCCCCTATGCTTTCACCTTCTTTGGCCAGCACCATGGCTTTGTCGTTCTCAGTCAGATCATAGACTTCAAAAATCTTTTCATTGATGATAGCTTCGTTGACTATTACTTGAGTGAAGAAATGATTTTCAATATCTAATGATTCTGATACCAAAAATTTCCAATCGTTACCTTTATTCAATTCTAATGGGCTACCCGTAAACTCTCCATCAAGCAATTCCATTGAACATATTTTCTTGGTGATTTCGATATTTCTTTTTGATAGTAACTCAACGACAGACTCAAGACCCTTAGTTGGTATAGCAAATGGAACACGTTCCACATCACCGGCTTGTTTATTTACAGTTGGATTCAAACATTCAATCACATATTTAGAAAAGGGCGTGTTAAAAAATGCTAAAATAAAAGCATTGTTTTTGTATTTATTAATTGGAAATATTGAACTTCCACCTACATCAAAAATACAACCCGGAGGCAGCAATCTATAGGATGGCCCTTTAGAACCGGAGGCAGAATAAGTAATCCCTTCCTTGAAATAAACGGGTTCGTTTTGTGGGCGTGATTTTTGTTTACCTTTATCATCTGTATAATTTTTAATGGCTTGCCCGTTTGATTTCCAATTCACCATTAACCAAAGATTTCCAGCCCATTTTTTATATGGTCCACCTTTGGCATAATATACCCAGTTATCTGGGTTTGTTTTTTTGTCGTCGGGTGACAATTCCCACCAAAATCTTAAAAACCGATTATTGTTGCCTGTTTGTAAACCAACACAGTTTTTAAGAAATTTTTTAACTGTGTCAGCTTTAAACTTCTCCCTGAACTCATCCGAGATCCAATAAATAAAAGGCCATGATTTAATGATCTTTAATTTGGATTGCGGGATGGTGTAATTGTGCTCATTATCAACACCTGCAATGCAATCACTCAACGCCTTCAGGCAAAGATCCTTTTTGTATTTTTCATTTGGAGTCCGGGTATATTGGTCGAGAGAAATAAACCATGCGTCTTTTTTTTCAGAAGCTCCTTTCTCCAACACATAAAAGGCAGGATCGACCATGATTGAACCAAACAAATTGCTCAAACTATAATCAACAAAGGCATTGATATGAGTCTTATCAATCATAAATTTACGGACATCTTCAAAGGTTTTTATGAACATGAATGTCCGAGGATGAATCATGGCAATCTTTCCATCTGAGCCGGCCATCTCATAGCACCGCTTGATAAACGTGGCATATAGATTGGTGCTGAACTTGTAAGGTTTCTTGTAGTTGCCCTCGATAAATTTTCTCAACTCAGGCCCGAAATCTGAACTGTCGGTATAAGGCGGATTAGCAGTAGCCACATCATATTCAGTGGTAAGCAGCTCCAGAAAGGTAATGGCATCCCGGGTTTTACTGGTGAGAAAGGTATTCCCTTCTGTCCGGGCATATTGTTCAACCGCTTTTTTCAGGTTCTCAAAAAACAAAGCGGCAAACAGCGCTTCTTTTTTAATGTCCTGCTCGGTGAACAATCCCATTTGAACAGGTTGGGGTTCTATTCCAAGTTCCTTGTCGGTAAAAAGAGAGCTCTGTTCAACATTTCTTTCTTTTATAAGGTTGTGAAGTTTTGATTTTAATTTTTCATCCAGCCGAATAAGGGAGCCGTATTTGTAAGCAAACTGAAGGTCGGTCCAGATATCGGCGATCAGTTCCTGCTGGTTCTGATCCAGCCTGGTTCCTTCAGTAAAAATATGCGCAACGATTTCATACTCCGGCAAAAAGAAATCCGATGAAACCACCTTGAATGCAAGCTCTCCCATGGTCCGGCACTTCTTTCTTGCCTTGATGAACAGGCCAAGCTGGGCCAGCTGAACCGCCCGGTCGTCCAGGTCGATGCCGTGCAGATTGTTTTCGATGATAAGTTTCGGGATCTCCTTTTCGTCGTAGTCAGCGCCATAGTTCTCGATCTGATCCATATAGAGCGCATAGAAGAAATCAAAGGCATAGAGCAGGAAGTTGCCTGATCCGCAGGCAGGATCAATGACTTTTACCGCATGAAGCGGTTTGGGGGAGCGCTCCTGTGTTTGAGGTGGATTGGCAATTTGATAGCGGCGTTTGATCTCGGAATCCGGATACATTTCCAGATAGAGTTTCCCAAGGGAATTTTCCACCAGAAACTGCACCACCCAGCGCGGGGTGTAAACCTGGGACTGCAAAGAGACCTTGTTGTATTCGGTTTTGTCTTTGCTGTCCTTATGGGCCTGTTTTTTTTTGTTATTGTAGCTTTCATCCATCCAGCCCAACACATCATCGCTTTGCCAGATGTCGCTTCCCACCTGGGGGTCTTTTTCAACGGCATTAAACGCATCGATGATTTCATTGAGGCTGATGGCATCGGGCAACAAGGCATAGGGATAGCTTTTATTGTAAAGCAACAGGGTTTGGCCCAGTTCATCAAAGGCCTGCTTGAGATACTCACGGATACCCTCCAATTCCTCCGAGCGCATGTCGGGACGAATCTCCAGCCATGCTTTGTGCCCAAAGGAGCGGTCGCCATGTTCCGGCTGTTTGGTGAGAACCGGGGGAAACAGGCTGGCAGACTCCATCACCTTGACTGCTGCCAGGCGGTTGAACAAGGTAAAGGTCAACTCATCGATCAGCTTTTCCCGGGCGTGTTCATAGTCACCGGTTTCATTGATGTGGCTTTCCAGCATCTCTTCAAAGCGCAACCGCTTCGGCCAGGCCTCTTCAGGAATTTTTTCAATTTCCGCCTGCTTGTTTTTACCGATACCCAGACGGGCAAATTGTTTGTCAAAAGCCGCCTCAATGCGGTCGCGGAGTTTATCTACATGTTCGGTCAGTTTCATGGGTTAACATCCTGTTGGAAAATTTCTATATCCAGTTCAATCTCTTCATCGGCTCTGGCAGCTGCCAATAATATCAGTTGTGCCGTAAGCAGGGATTTATATTCCTGCACCGTCATGATCTTGTTTGTTATCTGCAGCCGTATTTTTCTCGGTTTTTTGGGTGCCGGCGGCTGTTTTTGCCCGTCGTCTTTTACAGGTTCAAGCTTGGGCGCTTCTTTAATAAAGCTGGTTTGAACCATCAACAATTCATGTTCCTTGGTCAAAGCCAGCGCAGTATAGTTAAGGATGTCGGACAGCGAATACCCACAGTTTTTACAGCTGATGGAATATTCAAGTATCGGTTCCTTCATGATTCGATCTGTGCAATAGCGTTTCAATTCATCCATTTTTTTCTGATTCTGGACGTTCAGGTCTGCGGGATAGCCCTTCAGGGTCCGGAGCGCTGCATCCACTTTGGCCGCGAGCAGTTGGTATTCATGACTCATCCCGGCGGCTGCATTTTTAATCAACTTGTAATAACTGTCTTTGATGATCTGCACCTGCTGCTGGAGACCGCTGAAATTTTTGACCATATCCAGTTTGTAAAGACGGTCAAACGCCTCCTTTGCCTCTTTAATAGTCAAGTCGGTTCGGTCGGCTTTTTTCAGTTCAGACACCACAGCTATAATAAACTGCTTGAATTTGTTGACCTTGGAAAAATTCTTTTTAATGAATTTTTGGGCTTTCAGAATGGTTTGAATGGCGGTTTCGAATTGATCGCCGTTTAAAAGCAGGTACTCAACCTTTTCGATGTAGTTGCCCTCTGTTATTTTCCCGGCAAAGTCCAGCAGGGACTGCTTTTGGCTGGATACCGCAGGAAAGAGCACGTCAAACTGATCGATGGTTTCATTCAGGGTTGTCAAGGCGCCGATAAAATGGTCTGCCATATATCGGATGCTGTCTGCCAGATCAAAGTCGTTGGTGTTCCAGTCGACCTTCCGTCTGGTATGTTCCTCAATTTCAAGCGCCATGAGCAGTTGAACCGCCTGATTTTTCTGAGCTGCGGTCAGGGTTGCAGTAATGGACTTAAAGGACGCTGACTTAAACTTAGTTGCATTGGTAAAGGCATCCTGTACGCTTTTTTGTTCATGGGAGAACCAGGTATCGCCGTTGTATTTAACAGACAGGCGGCCGGCCCTGAAAAGTGATGCCAAGGTGGCTACGATGGTGCCAAAGGAGTATCCCCAGGGTGCGCAGGACAGCTCCGATTCAATGGTTCTGCCGTCGACATAGTGACCCTTGATTTTGATATTGAGCTCTTCAACCACTTTCAGGTGATCTCCGGTAAAATTCCCGTGGGTATCGAAAAATTTGAAGGCATCGCCTGAAAAAAGCTTGTTCAAGGCCTCTTTCCGGCTGCTGAAGAGTTTGGGAACCAGACTATCAGATAGCTGTGAGGTCAGTCGTTTCGTGTAAATATTTTTGATCAGCTTCCGCTGAACCTCATTGATGGTGCCTTTGAAGCTGTCTGTATTCAGGAGATGCTCATCGAACATATACACCAATGAGGCGTTTCTATAGGCGGTTTCAATTTTTACCCGCAGCTCCTTTTCTTTTTCCTCGCGGATAATGGAAAAGTCCCGGATGATCTGCCGCTTGGCCGGATCGGGTTCGTCGGCGTATTTTTCTTCTATATACGCGTAACGGCTGACTTCTCCTATCAGCTTATCTATAATGGAAAATTCTTTGTTATCCGGAACCAGGGTGATGAGATCCTTCTGGTGCTGGGTTTCCTGCTTCAGGTTTTCAATAAAGTCCTGCCTGTTTTCACTGATATTAAAAATGCTATAGACCATCAGTTTCAGGTGTTTGCTGCCCGGTCCTGTGAGCTCATCATCCTGATCCGAGAGGACACTGAACTTGAAGGTGTCCATTCCATCATTGAAACCGGCAATCGGGATGAAAAGCTTAAAATTTTTAATACAATTGATCAGGGAGCGTTTTTTGCTGAACAATTCGACTTCAAAACTTTTCATTTCCTCAAGAAGTTTTCCTTCGAGATCTGAGGTTATCTTGTAATTATTATTCGACAGCAGAAGCGCTTTGGCATCGAGAAGGAGGGCCAGTGCCTTTTCGATGACCGGCTTTACATCATAGTAGGTGGTAATGTCGAAGATGTAACTTTTGGTAATGTTCTCAACCGTTGGGGAAACCACCTCTGAATCCGCCAGCAGATGTATTGTTTTGAGCAGCTTTTCACCATCAATAGTATAGCCGTGTTTATTCAGAATTTTTTTGGCGGTATCATATTTGTTCACCAGGCCAATCGAAGGGGCGGTCTGGGCCTCCGAGCAGATTGAATAACCCGGGGTAAAGCAATATAGCTCTTTTTCCCGCATCTGTTTGCGCAGGACATCAAATGTGGTGATAATCATTCCACGGGCAGCAATCTGTGTTGCGACCAAGGCATTGGAACTGAATAAAAATTTCTGCAGAATATCAAATTGATACTTGTGGAAGGGGTAATAGGTTGCAAATTCATCTGCGGTTGTCGTTTTGGTGGGGAAAGATGATTTCAGGTTTGTTGCATCTGAAACCAGGCCTTCATTTTCCTTATAATAGTCAACGAGCTTTTGATGACCGTCTGCGGTCTTATGGAGCAAGCGACTGCGGATAATAACATTCACCTCAGTGGACTCAAGATGGATCTTTGTTTTAAAGCGGTCTGTCACCTTGGTAAGCTGACTTCGACTCACATTGGCATTATTGATGACATCATCGAGTTTTTCCTGGGCAATGGCGATGGTCCATACCTTATTACTGATACTTGAAAGTGCTTCACTGATGCCTTCCAGATCGAGCAGGGTAAATTTTTTCTGACTGATGGCCTCGCTGGCCTCATCAAAAACAAAAACAAGGGTTTCTTCTGGCCGGTGTTTCAGGTATTTTTCAAGCGCCACCTTAAATTTGCTGGCTGAAAAATCTTCAATAGCCGCGCTATAAACTTTTTGGGTATCTGCGTAGTCGGCTTCGGTGTAACCCATTTTAATAAATACCTTGCGCATGACTCTGGCCACTTGACGGTTGCTGGTTTTCAGCTGATCCCATTCCTGGTCTTCTAATGATTTAGTAATTTTTTTGAACTCATCGAGCTTGCCCTCAATATACAGGTCAAACTCCATATAGCCGTAAATATCATCTCTAAAGCCAAGGGTTTTAAGCAGATTGGCAAAGAGCGTAAACGCCAGACCGCGATCCGTATTCTGTTTGGCAACGTCCAGAAAGATAACCCTGCTGGTGATGGCCTCAAGATTTCGGATTGAGTTTTCGATCAGGCTTTCATCCGACACGCCTTTCAGCCGGGGAATAAAGCGGTCCCGTGCCGGAGTCCCATTGATGAGCGGATTGTCTATGATATATCCCAGCATTTTGCCGAAATAGGATTTGCCTGATCCGTAAAATCCGGAAAGCCAAACGCCGGTTTCTTTAATATTGGATGTGAACTGATTGGTAAAACTATAAAGGTGCCGACCGATTCCTTCGGTCACAATGTAAGATTCAATCTCCTGCTGGATTTCCAGTTCAGAACGATCCTCAAGGTCGATCACGTGCTTGATGTCTTCCTGAAGATCCAGGGTCAGAATTTCGTTTATTTTTGTCATGTACAGCCCCTTATTTCACCAATGTACAGCGGTATTTAGATGCAGGTTTGAAGTTCAAAAAGTAAATATTATCGTCCTCTATTTTTGAGGGGTAAAAGATCACAAGCGGACGCGGCAGCCTCATCACGGCTTTGTTATCCATTATAATTGCGTTGTCTATCCCAGTTCCGAAAAGACAACCGGTTCTTATTAAAAATGGAATTTGCTCGTTTTGGCAGGCGTCTTCGATTGCGCCGATAATCAGATCAAATAGATCAATTGAAGGATCGTCTGATCTGAAAATTACGTGTGGTGTACTCCTGAAATCGTTGTAGTACCCCTGAAATGAATCCCACCCGTCATTATCAATAAATTTGATGAGCAACTTACTGATATCGATGAATGCAGCGTTTTCGGAGTAAAGCTCCCTGGCCTTTTCAATATAAAGGTTTTCTTCAACTGGCATGTAAGAGAACAGAATGCTGTTGCCACCATTGGCCCGCCTGCGCAACTGATCTTGATTTTCGATATGAAACTTTAAATCTGCAAACTTTTGCTTATGATCGGTTATATAAGGCATTGCCAATTCCTTTATAGCTATGGGTCAATTGGATGTTCAACGCGACACCGTTAAAATTCATATCAAAAAACCCTTTTATCGATAATCTTTTTAGCCGTTCCCGAATATCTTCCGAAGGCATAAAACTGATGGGCAGAAGCGCATTGGTCAAAAGGTTCCCCATAGTCGGAGCAAACAATTTTGCAAAATAGAGAAAGAGCACCTGGGCTTCGGATGAGGGACGGATATGTCGAAATGATTTCACCCGGCTGGTATCTAAAAAATTGAGTTTGCTCATTAGGTTCAAATACTTTGTAGAGAGCGTGTTTATGGTATTCTGTGACCAACTGATTTGCAGGGCCTTGTTTTTATCTAAAAAATCCTTCAAGTACGCTATAATATCATCCTTTGAAATACTGATTCGCCCTGAATGGTAAGTTTTGGCAAAAACGTTTGCTGTGATTTCCCTGAACAATCTGTTGTTCAAGGCAAATTGCCATACAAGCAGCAGCTCTTTGTCTTTTAATGGAACATCGTCTTGAAAAACACCGTGCATGAGATCTTGATGATCCTGATTTACAAACTGCAAAAAATTTTTTCTAACAGCGCGTTCAATACGT
>JAQICW010000541.1 GCA_027858355.1 Desulfobacula sp. | reverse complement strand
CCATAAAATCAACAGAATGTGTTTAAGATTCTGATCAACCTGCATAAAAATCACAATAAATATATTGTGGTGCGAAGTAAATAAATTTACAAAAAATAATTCTACTATATGGGAAAAGGCATAACCAAATCAAGCAAGTCCCCCATTATTTTTTATTGGAGTAAGCGGATCTTGGTCAGGGCCCAGGAAATTATTTTCCAAGAATCTGCCGAAATGTGATGTATATATTTAAAAAGTTAATCCAAGACCTATCACAAATCCAGCACCATTATTTTCGGGAAACAGTCTTCCCCATATTGAGGACAGCCTTCACAACGAAAACCTTTTGGTACACTATTAGGATCAACTACTTCCCAAAAACCAAATCTTGACCAATATGTCGGCACCTTTGCTTGTATCATGATCCTCTTAGTACCTAAATTCCTTATTTCCTTTTTCACTATTTGAAATAATGAGTTTCCAATTCTCTGCCCTTTAAAATCGTTATCTACTGCAACCGAGAAAGTATATTCTCCATCCTGAAGCATCACTTGGGCTCCACCAATTAACTTTCCATACGCTTTAACCGAATATCCCTTGAAAACCTCAACACCATTTTTATTATTCTCTAACCCCTGAACTTTAAACAGTCTTTCAATTTCAGGATATTCATCTATCCATAGACGAAGACCAGTCGGCTGAATGAACAATTAATGCACGAATAGTTTCCGGCCAAAAATCTGGATATTTTGCTTGGAGTATTGCTGCAAAACGTGCAACTTGCGCTGTTGAGGCACTCGTAGCACTTGAAGTTGTAAAGCTTTTATCAGCCGGTTTGTAATACGTTGTCAATAAAAGCAGGCTGTCTACATTATCATCAAAATCTTTAGAAACTGGATTAAACGCACAGTTTCCACCTTCAAATACAATGTCCGGTTTTATCGGCCACTGATCCTGCCATGCTAAAGACGTTGTGCTGAATGGACTTAGATCTTTGACCGGCGCAACTGGATTCCAATTGGGATATTCGGCTGGATCTAAGGTCACTTTTTCAGTGTAAGATCCTACACACAAGGAATTCCATGATTGAGCCGGATCTTGAACGCTCCCTTCGTAATTGCTTTGTGGATAATTGGTCAAGTTTGCTGGGTGCACATTCCCGGCAGAAACAACCATCAAACGGTTGTCTCCATTTTCATCCTGACACAATTGATCTATCGCTGAAGACCAAGATGATGGTTGCCCATCAATGTGATTATCTGGATATGTTATTGCCATAGAAAATATTCGTTTTCTGTGGGGTGCTATAATCTCTGCTCTTGAAATCGCTTGAAGAGTAATATCTCCATACAATGAGGGTTCGGTCTGGATCGACGGAGAAAATATTTTTGCTGATTCTAAGCAATGTGTTAATTGAATGGAATGTGTTCCCGCTATCAAATCCATTAAATCGCCGTACAACGCAAGCCCGGCCATTTCGGTACCATGTCCTTGATCATCACTTAAATTCCAGGTTGTATCAAAAGCATGCATATCGTCCATTGAAAGATGATCGTTAATCAAGGGATGTTCTTTTGTTATTCCCGTATCAAGTATACAAATAGCAACGTCATCATTTGGAGAAGGTTGCACTCGGCCCAAAGCATCCTTTCCCCATTCAGCTTGTTCTCTTGGCGACATTTGAATAAAAAATTCTGGTGTGTCTTTTGCTTTTCTTAATTCAGCAATGCAATTTAACAATTCTACAGAACGCCTCATCTGTTCCGCAGTTCCTTTTGCTATCAAAACTGTTCGATCTGGAAATTGTATTTTCCCGCTGTTTAATTGAAGTCCTATCTTTTTTGCATCATCTTTAAATACTTCAAAAATATCATCCGGGTTATTGCCCGCTCTCAGCCAAACTTCCCACCATATGGGGTCCGTATCCTTCGGGAACAGTTCATATGGGTCCGTCCATAAACTTCTGAGTGTTGAAATTCTGATATCTTCGATACAATTGATCAGCTTTTGATTTAGAGGCTTTCCTTTTGGAGATTCTTTTTTTAGGTAATTTTCTACCTTATTAATAAAATATTTGAGCTTGCCATCAGGAACAAAAACGGATGCCACATATTTATTGTCAATTTTATTAACGGCCAGAAGTTCTATCCCTGAACTTTGATATTCAAGGCTGCTGAAAGGCAATTCGTAATTTTTCGGGCTTTCGAATAAAAGATAAATACCATCATCGCCTGTCAATCCTTGTTTGTTTCGCAACAAGTTATGGGCAGGAATATTTTTTTCTATATTTTCTAATTTACTGAGGATAAATTGCCCATGTTCCTTCCGATTTCTCGGATAAACAGCAGCTTCACTGCCGCCTCCGCCGGGACGAATGAATTCTTTTGATTTTGATGAGTCGGCTACAAAGATATGGGGATGCTGAAAGTCACTTGAGGTCATGAAAAGAGGTCCATTTTTATTTGTTCAATTATGGCATTATCCGGTTATGATATACTTTTCTTTCTTCAAATTTTTTAATGATATTTTTTTGAGTGATAACTTTGAGATCATTTACAATCATTTCTTTTAGCGAGTCTTCACATGAATGTACCAATTCCGCATAACTAAGGCCAACAGACATTGAGGATAGTTCTTCCCAAGATAAATCGGCAATCGGGGCATTTGCCAATTTGTTTTTTATAAGTTCCATACGTCTTTTTTTATCCGGTAAAAAGAAATCAATAACATCATCAAATCGTCTAAACAAAGCGTAATCAAGGATTTCAGGGTGGTTAGTTGCTGCGAGAATAATACTGTCAGAGTCATCTACTTCAATATATTGCAGGAAGCTGTTCAATATCCTGCGAATTTCTCCAACATCATTTCCAGAATTACGCGTGGAACCAATGCTGTCAAATTCATCAAAAAGGTATACACCTTTATGTTGTTTTACAGCGTCAAAAACAATCCTTAATTTTGCAGAAGTTTCTCCCATGAATTTATTAATTATCCCATCCATGCGGATGATAAACAGAGGGAAACTTAATTCCCCAGCTAGTGTAGAAGCCGTCATTGTTTTTCCTGTCCCTGGGGGGCCAAGGAGAAGAAGTTTTCTTCTTGGAGAAAGGCCATACGCCTGAATTTTATCTCTTTGACGCTGTTCTTTAATGATTCGTTTTAACCGTTGATTAATTTTAGTATCCAAAACCATATCACTTAGACGGGTTTTGGGATAATGAGCAGATAAAAGTGCAGCCAATTCACCCCTTGGCTGGATAATGGATACGGTTGTAGAATCAGTTCTAACAGCTTTTCTTTTTTGCATGGCCAAATCAATAATCGCCCTGAGTTCATTTGCAAACTGTTGGTGACCAATTTTTGCTTCATGGGCAGCTATTTGTAAAGCGTGAGTATTGAAACGGTCATTATCCCCTTCCAGATAACTTTTAAATAACGCTTTTATTTGTTTCGATGTTGCCATGGTATTATCTCATTGTATCAATTCTTCGATTAACAGCCTTTGTCTTTAATATTAATCATATAACACATTTTTAACAGGAGGGGCGAGTTTTTATTGAGCCATTCAGACAATGCTGTAAAGCTAACTATAATAATCCTTTCAGTGAAAATTTGGGGCTTTTTCCCAATATTTTTTTTTGACACAGTTATCTTGGTCCTTTGTTTCCTCTTCTTTCTGATCACTCTTACATCGGCTATAAGTTCATTTTCAAGATTATCAATTTCAAATCTATTGTCATTCAATACCCCGTCAAATAAATCATTTTCTGAAAACAACAGGTACGGCTTTGGAGCGTCTTGTTAAATATTAATCATTTATTCTCCGGTTACAGCTTTCGATATAATCTGTCCAAAGTTGACAATAGCGTCTTTGTATTTCATTAAATCCGTTTCTGAAACATAGATATCCTCACCTGATAATGGAGAATAAAGCCTTTTAGAGGGAGATTTGTGTATTGACCCTAATTCTCGCTCAATAGATATTGGATGAAAAAATAAATCCGGTCTAAGATTCCTCAATTTTTCCGCGGAAGATCCTTCACCATGTTTTGTAGCATTGGCAAGGTGCTTTAATTCGGAAATAATATTCCATGATTTGTATTTGGTTATATCGATTCCTGAAGATAAAAGTCTTTTTCTGAATTCATTAATTTTCATTAATTTAACATAGAACTCTTCAGAAGGATGAACTATTTCTCTTCGTAATAAAAAAATTACCTGCTGCTCAAACAAATGATATAACCCTATAGCAATAGTATTCAGAAAAGTCTGCTTGAACCCTAAAAGCATTAAGAAATAATCGATACCTTCTTCTTGGGCGGCTTCAGCTAAATCTGCAGGGTCAGTGTCCGGCGAGCAAGGGGAGGTGCTTAATTCTTCCCATTTTTTGTCCGTTATTTCTTCCGCCTCTTTTTCTGCCGAGTTGAAGGTTGGAATAAATCGCTGCTCGACCGTTTTATATAGTAATTCAACTTGCCCAATAAACTGACGTTTAATATATGGTTTCCAAAAATTAATATTGTAGTCGTAGGATTTCATTTTTTATTCTTAGGCCATTGGTTGTAAAATCGAATGTTTCCATTTTATTTTCTCAATTTAAATTCCGGCCCGGAGGACCAAAAAACATGAAAAGAACCCCCAAAATCACCGGCTTGCCCGTGTGCATTTGGCTTGTTTTATAATTCTTAAAATC
>JAQICW010000506.1 GCA_027858355.1 Desulfobacula sp. | reverse complement strand
CTTGCCTATGAAGTGTTTCCCAAGGTTGAAAAGCCTGAATTCCTTGGCATGGGCAGCTCCTGTGAGCATCCAGTGAAAATAGTAGGCCCGTCGCTCATCTTCAGTCCTTTTTTCCTGCCAAGAATAAATTTTTTCAGTATATTTTAACCGCAACAGAACCCCTGGGATCGCCGCAACAATCATGACAATGGGAAGGACAGGGTTGAACATGAATAACAACCAGAACACAGCAGCAAAAGAGGCTCCGCTCTGGCCTGCGGCAAAAAGACCATTCACAATGCTTGTCGGCCTGTAAGGCCCTTCCTGCTGGGCCCTGAAGAGCGTATCCCTGTATTCCGGGGATTCGTAAAAGGCAAGATCCGTCTCAATTGATTTTCCATGTAGGATAGAGAACATATAATCAGTCACAGTCAGGGATTGTGCTTTTTTAATATAGTTGGTTACAAAATTAAAAAATGCTGTTAAAAGCCCTACCCCGCAAGCTAATCCAATGTATAAAAGCGGCTTTGAAAAACCTTGATCCAGCAGACCTGCTCCCTGTTTAAAATCAAGCCCGGTAACGGAATCAATGATCAGTTTTATCAGGTATAAAGAGACAAGGGGAAGTACACCAAGGGCTACAACCACAAATCCGGAAAGTATTGAATATAAGGGGGATGCCTTCCATACAAACCCTAAGGCCCTGTCAATCCGCAGGGCATTTTTAAGCTTGGTATTTAAGGAATTAGGATTCAGCAGGCCTGATTATACACAAAACAAAAAAAAAAGACAGAAAGTTGTGATAACTCCCTGTCTTTAAAATATAAATTGAGTGTTTAAGTTTTCTATGTTTTTTTTCTTCCAAGAGCACCCAGGCCCAGGAGGCCAAGCCCGAAAAGAAGCATGGTTGCAGGTTCAGGAACTGGATTTGCCCCTGTTACATTATCAGTATCAACTCCAAAATTGAAAGTACCTTCGAACCCTGAAGTATCGGTCAAATCTATTAAAAGAGCAGAGACTAAGTCATGGGGTGAAGTTGCAGGATCTGGAAAACTTGAATTTGTTGACAAATAACCCGGGTTGGAAAATTCCCAGTCAAATTCGGCTCCATAAGTACTTGGCTTATTGACTGAGTCACTACTATATGCACCACCGTAGAGAATATCCGGGCCATAGGTCCCGCTTGTAGCAAAAGCAGTGTTTGAATCTTCAAAATTTGGGCCCCAAAAACCATTTTGTGAGTTTGGAGTTTCTCCTGGAGCTGTATCATCATATATAATATCAAAAAATACATTTCCCGGAATAGTATTTATGGTAAAACTATCAATTGCATCATCGGTTTCAAGTCTCCAGTCAAGTGCCAGGGTGCTGGTGTTTAAACCATAAAAATCCAAGGACCAGTCCTCTCCAGAGTCCCCAGTTCCAGAGATCCCGCTGCTCCAGATAAAAGTTTCAGTATCACCACCCTGCCATGTAATTGTTACTTCCATGCCATCCATGCCGGCGCTGTCAACAGAAGTATTGAGCGCAGTGTCAATTGAGTATGGTGTTGAAAATGCAATTGCCGGAAACATGAAGACAAATAGGCTTAAAATAAATAAAAAATTTTTCATGATAATCTTTCCTTTAACTTCTTGTGTCAACGTATGACTGGGCATCACATGCTTGATTAGTGGACTCATTGCAGTTTGCCAGCACGTTTTCTTCAACATAACAGCGGTTAATGATAATCAGTTCTGGTTTTGTCCATGTTTTCTTATTTTTTTTGTCCATCTTAAACTTCTCCCTTGAAAGCACTTTTTCTTTAGGTAAAAAATCAATCTTTAGGTTTTCTTAATGCAATAGTCATACCGAGCTGAGGCAACTGAGCAAAAGTATGTTACAACTTCATCCAGCTGACCGGTTTCAAGATCTCCAATTGCAGGACACCATGTGCAAAAATCCCTTAGTTTACAATTGCTGCAATTTTCATGGTACTCTTTTTTCTGTGAAGTAAATGCAATCACTTTGGGCGCAAAATCCATCCATGCATTCTTTAGAAAATCTTTTTTAAGATCGAATACGCATTTTTTATGGACTAAGGAACTGCACAGTTTAAAGATACCATAACTATCAATACTGGCTGAATTTCTACCAGCACCACATTTGAATATTCTCTCCTGAAAGGAGTTGCTCGGCTCTTTTTCACTTATTGTTATACATTGTTTTTTCAAAGCGTCAAGTCTATTTGGATGTTGTTTTTCCAGTTCAATGATTTCATCGGGTGAAAGCCTCTGGTTTACGATGTCCTTATTCCTTTTTTGATTTTTATCCGTTCTAAGCATTAAAAATGGATCAAATCTAAATCTATTATGGGTGTCGTCTGTATACTTGCTGCAGAAAGCTGTTATATCTTTTAATTCTTTATAATTGGCTTTCATTATAGTCGTCTTTAATGAAAACGGGACTGCTTCTGAAACTAAATTCTCAATCCCTGTCATGAATTTTGTAAAATAGTTTGTTCTTGTAACCCGGGCATATTTTTCTGGTGAAACACCGTAAACAGATATTTCAATATCCCGGGGTGGATATTTCTTTAAAATTTTAGCATGCTCTTTTGTGATCAAAGTTGCATTGGTAAAAATGGAGACAAGCAGGCCTTTTTTTTTAATGTATAAATAAAGCTCAATAAAATCTTTCCTTAAAAATACTTCACCTCCGGTTAAAAGTATCCATAAAAGCCCAAGATCAACAGCCTGGTCAATGATATTTTTAATCTGGCTTGTGGACAATTCTTTTTTTTTTGCCCGGGCATCATCCAAAGGAAGGTTGTTATAACAATGGATGCAATTATTATTGCACCTTTTGGTTAATTCAAAAGTAAGCCTCAATAAGGTTCTTTTACCCTTTGCCTTTTCCCATAAAGGATAATCAGGCATTGAAATAACTTTGGTCATTTTTTTATTCCCAAGCGTATTATTTGTTTTACTAATCTTCCCAAGGGAAGTATTATGCCATTCAAAATATTTGTTTTTGAAACCCAGGCTATCATCAGATTAAACCAGCGCCCATAATAAATCCTTTTCCCCGAGGCTCTTTTTATTTCAGTTATAATACCAATGATTGCCTCTCTTGGAAACCAGCCGTCAGATAAGGCCTTATTATCTCCTTTAATGAGATAACTTTCTTCTTTGGCCTTGATAATCCGATGCACTAGTATTTTTTTCTTATCTATTTGTTTTACAGCAACAATATCTCCTGTTCTAACTTTATATTTATTGTTCAGCAGTTTTATGGTTAAAGTATTGCCATTTTTTATAAACGGAGTCATGCTGACCCCATGTCCCTTAAATTTGATGATTGATACGCTTTTATTCCAGGACAGTGAATCAAGAAACTCATAAAAATTTTCACCGCTGAAAGAAAAATCATCCATCATTAAAATTTAACAACCAGACCTTTTTCCAGCAAATCCTCCATAAGCTCTATTACATCTTTCTGGATGGATTCCATTGGGGTGTTGTACTCCTGTGAAAGGTCTTGGCATAGGGTTGCCAGGGTGATTTTTTCATTTAAACGCTCCCAATTCTCTTTTCCAGTATCTTTTAAGGAATATAAAGAATGATCAAAGTCAATTGTATCTGATTCCACAGGGACTATGATCAAGTCATCTTCGATAATCCTTGAGATAACTTTTTCAGAAGGCAGGTAAATATTTTTTAAGGATATTTTTTCCATGTTAACCCTTTATTTTATAATTTTTTTATAAGTTCCATTACTTTGCCACTTTTATCAAATTCCAGGTCAAAACAGTCCACATGCCTGGAAAGTGAGTCGATAAAATCAATGGTTAACTCCATCCAATCATGGGTTACAAGTGACCTTATGAGGCAATCCATAAGAATAAAAAAACATTTTTTATTATCAATGATTTTGGTGATTTTATTATTCTTTGATTTATTAAGGAAAAAAATCCCTTTTAACTGCGCCGAAAGGGGTGATACCACAGCAAAGTCGCTGTGCCGCCATGTGCCAAACAAATAATAATCTTCTCCCGATCTCCTGATAATATTTCTGTCATCACAGAGAATTATAGATTCAGGCTCCATTATTTTTGCAATAGTTGTTTTCCCAGCCCCGGAATGACCAACAAAAATATATCCGTTATTTTTATAAACAAGCCCTGTGGAATGAAGCAGACAACCTTGTTTGTACCCAAGGACCCTGCTGAATAAAAGTTGATCCGACGGCAAAAGAGAAATATTTTGCAGGCCTCCCTTTAAAAAGACTTTGGCCATTTTGCTGTCATGATAAATATCCAGTTTGGTATGATCCTTATTGGCTACTATTTTTCGCAAAAAAGTTTCATGGGAAGAATAATTGCGAATCCATTCATAAAGAATCTTATCTTTCTTTTCATAAACAGCCCAGGGTCTTTTAAAATAAATCTTTTCCTGTTCATCCACCTTTATTTGAATTGTCCTTTCAAAATAATGGTTGATAACAATATTTTCTTTTCCAGATTCTTTAACTTCGAACTGGTTTATTGGTGGATTAAATGTGTCGGCTCTGAATGGAAGTTCAGAATTTACTTCAAGAGTAAATCCACCAATTTGATAATATCTTGTATCCATCTTATCTATTCCAAAAAGTTTAACATCTTGTGCTGATAGGTTCATTTACAATCGTTTATAATATGCCGATGTACTAAACACCCCTACTACTCATTCATAATGATAAATTGCTATTGCAACCCGAGTGCCTTTATCCTTTCGGAAATCGTTAACCCTGCTTTTTTTTTCATGCCATCGGGCATGCTGCTGCAGTTGACTAAATCAATTAGCAGTAATTCTTTTTCTCTTACAGTCTTGATAAATGTTGTGACAGGTTTTGCTCTGAGCCCCAGCTTATTCCCTAATACTTTGAAATCATATCCTGTATAAAACCCATATTTTTCATAAGCTTTGGAGAAGATACCATTTTTCTCATCTTCAAGCAGGTCCAGAGCCAGGAAATCAGAGGTGGAAACATTATCAAATGCATTCGCAAAAAAAGAATCATAATTGGGTGTCATGCGGTCATAATAAAGTCCGGTGTTGTCAGGCAATTTCTGCAGACTAATATTTTTTAAGTGCATGTCATCATTGCCAATAATGTAAGCATGAACGACACGACAAAAAAAATCAAAGACAACCGATGCCTTGCCATTTGTCATGGTATTAATGAGTTTGCCAGCTTTTTCATAACTGTATGCATATTTATCCTCACTTCTCATTCCAAAACCCTGAACAAGATCTTCCTGATGGATTTTAACGTCCCCTTTGCGGTCAAACCGCTTTGTGATATAGACAAGCT
>JAQICW010000454.1 GCA_027858355.1 Desulfobacula sp. | reverse complement strand
TCATAAACATCCCCCTGGATATCAACACTCTCGTATTCAAGCATATCGATCCCGACAGCATCTTTATGGCGCTTGCGATTTCCGCAGCCAAGTTCCAGGCTGATATCTCCTGGATTATTAATATTCTTTAGAATATTATTTTTATCTTTGATTTCCATTCGTTCTTGTTCCATTTGCTTTTCTTTCCATTCGTTAGATTTGCCGGTCACTAAATCAGATCTTACCGGGAAAATGTGGATTACATATTTTCAACACTTTTGCTTTGACAATTTCTTTTTCTTCGCAGTTCATGATATAAAACCAGACAAATGACACATATAAAGGTAGAAAGAGACAGATAAAAAGACTTTTTTGGAACAGCCCAGACATTATTAATGCAAGGATATATGCTGCAGAGGTCAATACAAGTACTACAAATATCCGGATACTCTGTTCATTTTTTTCCCCCAGCATCTTCATGGCGATATAAAACATAATTGCTGAATCAACAGCAAGCCGTCCGGTCCAGGCAATAGAAGCACCTTTTATTCCATATTCATTTGTCAAAAGAAAAAGAACAGCAAGGTAAAACGGAATTTCAATAAGATGGATTTTTGCTGTTATATCAGGCCTGCCAGCCCCTTGTATCAATGCATAAGGAACCTGCCCGAGACAAAGAAACAAAACACCCAAAGAAAGGACTTGCATGATCACAGTGCTTTTTTCCGCAAATTCAGGACCAAGCCAGATATTCAGTCCTTCATAGGATAAAACAACAATTAATAATGAAAGGGGGAAAATTATAACAAACACATATTTTACACCTTTGGCAAAAAGTCTGGCCGCACTATTTTTGTCCTGGCCGTAAACTAAAGAAAAGGCGGGAAAAAAGACAGCCATCATGGCACCTGACACAAGCGTCAATTTTGTTACAACCTCACTGGGTGTTGCGTAATACGCAACCGCAGCAACAGAAATGATCCCGCTGATAAAAAAGCGATCTATATAAATCATGACCGGACTTATTATATTTGTAATGGTCATCCACCCGCCAAATTTTACAAGGACACCTGCCATTTTGCTCACAAACGCGATTCTTTTACCAAGGGAGGGAACAATGTGAAAGCAGAAAACAGCCTGAACAATGCACGCCAGTATCCGCCCGAAAAGTATCAGGGCAACAATATGAAAAAGATTGATAGTAAAAGGTAGAATCAGTACCGGTGCAAGAAAAGTAAAAATACCAAGGGGTATGCGAATAGTATTTGTCAGGTCAAACCGCTGGTGAGCATCCAGTATGCCCCTTAGAGCGATGCTGAGTACAATAATCGGTACAAATACTGCTATAAGATAAAAAGCATCCAGTGTTTCTTTTTGCAAATCCAACGGGATATTCAGCAATCCTTTTACAAGCCATGGCATCAATACTGCTGTAAGCCCACCGACTACAAGGCCTATAAAACACATAATAGACAAACCAGTCCATATTAAAGGCACAATCTCATCTTTTCGACCCGAACCGAGTTTTTCTGCAACCAGTTTTATTAATGCCCTGCTCAATCCAAGATCAAAAAGGCCGATATAACTGATCAAAACCCATACAAGGGTCAACACACCAAATCGTTCAGCCCCAAGACCCTTAATAAGTATAGGAATTGCAACAAGTGCAACAAGAAGAGGAGTTCCATAACCGATTAGATTCAGGATAGTATTACGTGCAAGTATCCGTCCCTGGATCAGATCTTTTGTGTTTTCTGGTTTTTTATCTGCCACTTTCCATATTTCTTTCTTTTGTCGCCATGCGCACCCGGTTCTGTCAAGTTTTTCAATTTTGTGTCTTTCCTACAGAAAATTTGACTGTACATGTTCTTAATAGGGAAAACAAGCTCCAGAATTCACCCAGGGACATATTATCTTGTTCTTAATCGCATATGGGTCTTTGCGGCTTTTGCCATACTCACCCAAATCCTTGAAAAAAGCATGGTTGCATGGTAATTATGCTTTGATTCTGGTGAAACTTAAGTTTATCAATATCATTTTTTGAATATATTAATGTATCAGGCATGGACAGATCACTATGGTCATAAACAGGAAAATTCTTTTTTTTGTAACTGAGGACTGGTATTTTTTTTCCCATCGGCTCCATATTGCCAAGGCATTAAAAGAAGATGGATTTGAGGTGATCCTTCTTACGCGGGTTCATCAGCATAAGAAAATTATTGAAAATCAGGGGATCAGGGTGGTCCCCATTGATCTTAAACGCGAAAGCAGAAATCTGTTTCAGGAGATAAAAATTATTTTTCAAGTTGCAGGGGTTTATAAAAAAGAAAAACCTCATCTGGTGCATCATGTGGCTGCAAAACCGATATTGTATGGATCTATTGCTGCCAGGGTTGTAAGTATCCCCCTGTATGTGAATGCTTTTGCAGGTCTTGGATTTGTCTTCCTGCAAAAAAGAGAGTTAAAATCAATTCTGGTTCGATGGATTTTTATTCTGGCATACCGATTTATTTTCCATTCAAAGGCAGCATATGCCATCTTTCAAAATCCTGAAGATAAATGCCTGTTTGAATCATTGAAGGTAGTGAAGAAGAATAGATCGACTCTGATTCGAGGCTCTGGTGTTAATATAGCACAATACAGATTTTTAAAGGAACCTGAAGGCAGGGTAACCATTCTTCTGGGTGCGCGAATGCTTTGGGACAAGGGGATCGGTGAACTGATCCAGGCAGTGAAAATCCTTCAGGAAAAAAAAGTAATCTTCCGTGTTCTCCTGGCCGGTATCCCTGATCCTGCCAATCCGAATTCAGTTGATGGACAGACACTTCAAAAATGGCATAATCAGGGGATTGTTGAGTGGATCGGTTATCAGAAGGACATGGCCCAGGTGTTGTCCCGGGTGCATATTGCAACACTTCCTTCATACGGGGAAGGGGTTCCTAAATTTTTGATTGAAGCAGCCGCATGTGGACGTCCCATTGTCACAACAGATGTTCCAGGATGCAGAGAAATTGTTCACCATAATAAAAATGGCATACTTGTACCGGTCAGAAACTATTATGCTCTTGCTGATTCTTTATTAAAGCTGATAAAAGATTCTGAGCTCAGGGAAAAAATGGGAGCCTGTGGCAGAGCCATGGTCCTCAAATCGTTTTCTGAGAAAATAGTGGCTGATAACACAATGGCCGTTAATAAAACGATATGGAATAAAAAAAAAGGGA
>JAQICW010000453.1 GCA_027858355.1 Desulfobacula sp. | reverse complement strand
AACCATCCCTTTTGCCTGGCATTGTCAATCAGATTGGGATGGTTTTTGTCAAATTCTTCGCCAATGGTCAAGCCGTTGCTGATGGAATATACATCTTTAATTTTTAAAGCAGCCCAGAAGGGCCGGCACAGAAGAACGCCATAGGTTTCAGAAACCTGGGGAATACTTAAATAGGTACAATCCAATTGATGATTTTTAGAAAATTTTTCCGGAGGATAATATTCAAGGCACTGGGCTTCATTTGGCTCACGATCTGAATTCTTGCCAAATATCACTGATCCATCTTCAGTTGCTTTTGAAACTGCCACAAACGTATCACACATCAGGTTCTTTTTTCACTCCCAAAACCATTATCGTTTAATTGCATCCTATCCTTTGATCTCTCCTTATCCCTTAACAGTCCCTTATCTTTTAATCGCACTGGGAAGGATAAATTCATATCTTTTTCTCAACAAATGGACCGTGATAAACCGCTCCGTTTTTCGCAGAGCAGAAAACAGGGTCCAGATCATTTTATCTTCCTTATAATACTTATCAATTTCTTTTTGAGAAAGCGCTTGTTCCAGGTATTTGTTCACAATTTTTAAAAAACAAGGGATCAAATCAGGCCTCTGCTCCTTATAAAGATTGGCAACAAGGTCTATTACAACTTTTTTATGATCATAATACCGGCCGATAACATCATCAAGATCGAGCCTGCGCACCAGCCAGCGGATATACACGGGAACGCTTTGCAATAATAATTCAACCTCCAGTTGTTCTATTCCATTTTTCCGGACAAACGGGGTTGATGTATCCACCAGAAACAGTTTTCTTTTTCCATTCTCTTCCATCCACACCCAGTTGGAAAGCTGGCAATCAATTGCTATTTCAAAATCCGGCATCTGCTGCGTATTAAAGTTCCAGATGCGGGTCAGAGCCAACATAATCTGCGCAAGCATGTCAATTCTATCCGCTTCACTAAGGGTGTGAATCAGTTTATGGCAGAAAAATTGATCCTCAAAGCGCTGCTGGGCAAAATATATGACCACAGGATGCCCGGGAACCTCAACACTAACTGCATCATCTTCAGGCAGGTTGATCCCGGCCTGTCTTAAAAGAGCGCAATATTCAAAATACATCTGCTTATAGGACGCGGCTGTCTTAAAATCCGGAAAAATTGGGATTCTTTTGTAGATGATGTTCTCTTCTCCCCCTATCTGAAAAATAGTGGAGATTTCACCAAATCCTATGATTTTGGCCGGGATGGAAGACCGGGACAAATCATGGGGAATCAGTTCGTGTTCAAACCGGTTTAATAATTCAATATCAATATCCATTGTGCCTCCCAAACCTATTCTCCTGACATTGCTTTAAAAGATGTTTCCATTATCGTTAATATCTCCTCTGCCTCTGTCTTTGAAATATTCAGTATAGGCAGAAATTGAATGACTCGTGGATCATTGCCGGAATACACAACATAAATGCCATTGTCAAAAAAAAGCTTGATTAAAAACAATGCAGTGATCTCATCTTTAAACTCCAGCCCCATCATCAGGCCTTTGCCCCGGATTTTCAAGCCCAGACCCGGATATCTGCCACCAAGCGCTTCAAGCTGCTGTCTGAAAAATTCACCCAACGACACAACATGATCCAGGAACTTCTGTTCCCGGGATATTTCAATCACTTTCATTGCGGCAAAACAGCCTATTTCACTGCCCCCATAGGTTGAAATATGCAAAAAAGGATTTTCCTTAAAAAAACCTTTATATTTTTCATCGTAAACAGTGGCACTGACCGGATATATCCCTCCGCTCATCCCCTTGCCCATGACAATCATATCCGGTCTGACATCATAATTTTCAAATCCCCAGAATCTGCCGGTTCTTCCAAAGCCTGTCTGAACCTCATCCAGGATAAGAAGGCTTGCGTTTTTCTCACAGATCTCTTTAACCCATTTCAAATAATGCTCAACAGGTGTCACCATCCCCATTGTAGCCGGAATGGTTTCCAGGATCACAGCAGCCGTATTGGAACCAACTGCTTTTTCCATTTCATCCATATCGTTAAACACGACCTGCTTAAACCCTGCCGGAACGGGCTTGAATTTTTCCTTGAATTTTTCGTCTCCAGTTGCAAGGGCAAATCCAGTATGGCCGTGATACCCTCCTTTGGCTGAAATAATATCTTCTCTGCCTGTTACCCCCCGGGCAAGCTTGATGGCAAGATCAATGGCTTCGCCCCCACTGACCCCGTAAACAACCTGGTTTAACCCTTCAGGCAGGGTTTGGGCAATCATTTTACCCAGCATTGCCTTGGGTTTGCTGATCAAATGATGATTGCCGATATCATAGGTTTCCATTGCCTGGATTACGGCTTTTATAACCTCTTTGTTCCTGTGACCCAGGTTAAAAACCCCGCCATTACAATGGCAATTATAAAATGTCTTTCCATTGGCATCACTTATTTTACATCCCCCCCGCTTTTCAGGAACAAGAACAATATCGTATTTCTGATAAAATTCAACTTTCCCGGGATATACATGATCTGCATATGTTTTAATGGTTTTATCCCTGTCTGAATCCATAGTCTCTCCTGATATAAAGTGTCTCAATCCTTACCCGTTCCAGAAGGGTACAAATATTTATTTTTCAAAGCAATAGTTAACATTAAAAAATTTTCAAGGCCTAGGTATCTTCACCTATTGATTTTATTATAACCCCTATATATAACACAATAGTTCGTTTTTCTATCCTTGTTATCTCTACTCGCGAGAATGTAAGCGAAAGAGCGAAGCTGTGCCCTACCCCATCATTCAAAGGTCCAGCGGGCTTTTTGATTCTTTAAGAGTCCTGGATTTAATCGTATGCTTATAGATCATTAACAATACAATCCATGGCATCGGCCCAGGGGCTTCGGGTTTTGGCAGCATGATACGATGTCATTGCCTCTTTTACCTGATCAAGGGGCTCTCTTACCGGCCGTTTTGAACTGATCCCTGAATAGTATAACACCACGGCCTGGCTTGCTTGAGATTGCTGGGAAGTGATCTGCTTTTTTTCCTTCAGTTTATCAATAAAAACAGGTAGACTTTCAGGATCAGCATAGGGATGGAAATATCATTGCTATAGTTAAAAAACTAGTGCAACGAACTTTAGAATTAGATTTTTGTTTTTATTAATCATTTCAAGATAAATAATTTGATGATAAGGTTACCCAGTATTGGAAGGACAAAATAACAAAATAATGCACTGGATAAACCGGTGATCATCGTTAACAGGACTCACTGATAGCGGACTTTCACCCCTGCCCGAGGGTACTTTCGGACGTTTCTATGGGGCCGGACCTTGGTTTCCGGGTAAGACAGGAAATAGTTGATGGAACTGAGCTTGAAAATATCATGAACAATAATGACAGGGAGGAAAAATCATGAGCAAAGCCATTATAATGACCAAAACAGGAGGGCCTGAAGTTCTGGAATGGAAAGATTATGATCCGGGCGCTCCAGGGCATGGCGAGGTTCTGCTGCGCCATGAAGCAGTGGGATTGAACTTTATTGATGTTTATCACAGAACAGGCTTATATCCCCTGCCCTCTCTTCCTGCAATACCGGGCATGGAAGGAGCCGGTATTGTTGAAGCGCTTGGCCCGGGTGTAACAGAAGTAAATATTAGCGACAGGGTTGCCTATGCAGGTCTTCCTCCTGGCGCTTACGCGGAAAAAAGAATAATCCCGGCCCACCGCCTTGTAAAACTTCCTGATGAGATTTCATCAGAACAGGCTGCCTCCATGATGCTCCAGGGAATGACAGCCCGCTACCTTATTCACGGATGCTACAGGGTTAAATCCGGTGATACCATCCTGGTTCATGCAGCAGCAGGGGGAGTGGGTCTGATTGTATGTCAATGGGCAAAGCATATTGGAGCAACGGTAATCGGCACTGTGGGATCTATGGAAAAAGCAGAGCTTGCCCGCTCAAACGGGTGCGAATTTCCCATACTTTACAATCAGGAGGATTTTGTACAAAAGCTAAAAGAAATTACTGATGGCAGAGGGGTTGACGCGGTTTACGACTCTGTGGGGCAGGCCACCTTTTCAAAATCCCTTGACTGTCTCCGGCCTATGGGAACAATGGTTTCCTTTGGGCAGTCATCAGGCTCTGTGCCTGCCTTTGATCTGGGAATACTTGGAGCCAAAGGCTCACTTTTTTTAACCAGACCCAGCCTTATGACCTATACTGCAAAAAGAGAAGACCTTCTCGCACATGCCCAGGATCTTTTTGACCTTGTTTTAAAAGAAAAAATCAATATTAAAGTCAGACAAACCTATCCCCTGGCAAAAGCCGCGCTTGCACACATGGATATGGAACAGCGGAAAACAAAAGGTTCATCAATCCTCACTGTTTGAACAACCACCCTTTTGTGCCGGCCGGCTTAGCGTGTCCCTCGCAATAATCCATATTGTGAAAGGGTTATCGGTAGTATCCGGCGTGATTGTTTAAACCACATAATTGTGCTTAACGAAAAACATTTAACAGACATTTTGTTGGATTATAAAGAAAAAAATGCCCGTAATGTAGAAAATGATATAGATATACGAGGGATTACCAGGATTGAGCAGAATAAAGGTTTTAATATAGTTGCCATTGTAACTGATCAGGATGATAAAGCTATGAAAATTCAGGAACATACTCTGGTACAATAATAAAGACACATGGAGAAAAAGAATATGGGAAATCCTGTATTAATGGAAATTGAGAATGAAATTGCTGTTATTACCTTGAACCGGCCGGAAAAAAGGAATGCCATTAACAGTGAACTTTTAATATACTTTTATAATTATCTTGAGGAAATATCCAATAATGATGCAATAAAGGCAGCCATTCTGACTGGCAATGGCAAATCATTTTGCGCCGGGCTTGACCTTACTGTTATTGAATCAGAAAATCTTTTTGATCCCCGTAATGATGGTAAAGATTTGCCAGATTTATTTGAAAATTGTAAAAAACCCATAATTGGTGCTATTAATGGCCATGCAATAACAGGCGGTTTTGAGATTGCACTGAATTGTGATTTTCTTATTGCATCGGAAAATGCTTCTTTTGCTGATACCCATGCAAAAGTCGGGATTCATCCTGGCTGGGGCATGTCACAGCTTTTACAAAAGGCCATTGGTCAGCCAAGGGCCAAACAGATTTCTCTTACCTGTCAATTTGTCTCTGCTGAAAAAGCACTGCAATACGGTCTTGTAAATGAAATAGTGCCCCAGAGTAAACTTTTGCCCAGAGCAAAACAGATAGCAACAGAGATGTGCGCTGTAAATCAGGCAACTCTGAAAATTGTTAAGGATTTAATCGAGTATAAAAATAAAGCTACATTGCAAGATGCACTGACTTATGAACGTAAAGGCTTTAAAGCGTTTATCAGAGAATTTTCAAAGAAGACAGGTAAGGAGGAATAATGGAATCTGTTAAAGTTGCCGTGGCCCAAGCTGCATCGATATTATTTGATAAGGATGCATCAGTTGAAAAGGCCTGTCAGTTGGTTGCCGAGGCTGGTGACAACAAAAGTAATATTGTTCTCCTGCCCGAAGCCTTTATACCTGGATATCCAAGAGGATTTACCTTTGGTATGAAAATTGGGAGCAGGAATGAAAAAGGGCGTGATTTATGGAAACGGTATTGGGAGAATTCTCTGGACATTGCCGGTGCTGAAGTAAAAACTTTGGGAAATGCCGCTAAAAAGGCTGGGGTCTATTTAGGTATTGGTGTGATTGAAAGAGATGGTAATTCCCATGGTGAAACTTTGTATTGTTCACTGCTTTATTTTTCCCCGTCAGGTGAGCTATTGGGGGTCCACAGAAAACTAAAGCCCACAGGGTCTGAAAGGTTGATATGGGGTGAGGGAGATGGAAGTACCATGCCAGTATTCCCAACTGAATTTGGGAAACTTGGAGGTCTTATCTGCTGGGAAAACTATATGCCCCTGGCAAGAATGGCCATGTATGGGCAGGGAATTGAGATTTATATGGCTCCCACGGCTGATTCAAGGGAAACATGGCAGGCAACTATGCGCCATATTGCCTGTGAGGGCAGGTGTTTTGTTCTTGGATGCAATCAATTTGTTACCAAAGGAATTTATGGGCAGGAATTAGAAACCATTGAGGAATTAGCTGACGAGCCTGATATAATGTGCCAGGGTGGAAGCGTAATTGTTGACCCTTTTGGTGATGTCCTTGCAGGACCTTTATGGGGTAAAGAAGGTATTATTTATGCAGACCTGGATTTGAAAAAAATCACCCGGGCAAAAGTTGATTTTGACATTACAGGGCACTATGCAAGGCCGGATATTTTTAAGCTCATTGTAAATAAAGAGCCGCAAACATCTGTTAGCTTTGTTTAAAGTACAATTAAATAACAGCAGGTATGTGATCATCCTGGGTCAACAGGGATTGGAATAATATAGCTCCAAACAAACAGGCATAGTGTTCCTGGCTACATAAAAGAACAAAAATTTCAATTTGAATGATCCTCGTCCAAAAAAATGTAAGAAAAAATTGGCTGATTTTAAAAAAAAATGCTCAACCACGAAAATGAACCGGTTGAGACTGGTTATTTTCAAGTTATGATTCAAAATAACAAAAATTAAGGAGTAAAAGATGAACGTATGCTTTTTTGGAGTTGGAGGAGTAGGCGGTTACTATGGAACTCTTCTATCTAAATATTTTAATGAAACCGGCAAAGGTAATACATTTTTTATTGCAAGAGGGAAACATAAAGAAGCCATTATAGAAAAAGGCTTGCTCTTGAAAAAAGAAGGTGGGAAAGAAGAGCTTTTAATTAAACCCAGCCTTTGTACAGATACTGTCAATAGCTTGCCCATTTGTGATATTGTTGTTGTGTCAGTTAAGGGGTATGACCTGGAAAGCGTTACAAAAGAGATTGAGAAAATTACTAATGAAAATTCTATAATCCTGCCGCTTTTAAATGGTGCTGATATTTATGACCGAATGCGACAGCATTTAAAGAAAGGGTATATTCTTCCCGCCTGTTTATATATAGGAACTCATATAGAAGCCCCTGGAGTCATTTTTCAAAATGGTGGAAGCTGCCAAATTTTAGTTGGTAAAGATCCACTGTATCAGGAGTTTTACCCTGAAAATCTGATGAGTCTTTTTAAACAGGCCGACATTTTAATTGAGTTTTTTGAAGATGTTAATATTGAAATATGGTCAAAATATATTTTCATTGCATCGTTTGCTTTAGTAACAGCGACCTACAATAAAACAATTGGTGAAGTAGCAAATGACGCGAAGCTTGGCGTTCTTGTTAAAGATATTATGCAAGAAATTGAGTTGATTGCAAATACCCTCAAAATTGATCTCCCATCCGATATTGTAAAAACTTCCTTCTCAAGAGCCAAGCAGTTTCCGTTTGAAACAAAAACATCGCTTCAAAGAGACGTTGAAACAAAAGGCAGACAAAGCGAATGGGATTTATTTGGTGGTACTGTTGTACGATATGCTGAAAGATTGAATATTCCAGCTAATAACACAAAAAAAACTCTTGATAAGTTATTACAAAATTTGTCTTAAAATTTATCAATGGGACAAAAGGAATATGGGACAAAGATGATTTTTAATTTAATTCGATTTTTGGGTATTATACTTTTAATCACATTTACAACCCACTATTTCTTGTTCTTTTCCTGGTGCCGTTTTTTTGAAATTCAAGCCTTTGCTGCAAGACGTTACTTGTTTTTGATTGTGTTTTTTTTATCCATTACATTTATTTTGTCTTCCATTTTTATTCATATGTCCAACAATCCTTTTACCAGGATATATTACCTGGCCTCAGGAATCTGGATGGGACTTATGAGCTTTTTACTTTTTGCGACTTTTATTGTCTGGATAGTAAAAGAAGGATTATGGTTTTTGCCTCATGATCTCCCTGTTAAAATCATCATTCAAAGTTTATCTTGTTTTCTCTATGGCCTGGCAATTGTTTATACAGGATTTTGTCACTATCAGTTTTATAAAATCGAAATTAAACCCTTAAGTGTGCCTATTCAAAATCTGCCACAACAATGGCAAGGTAAAAAAATTATCCATCTTTCAGATCTTCATTTAGGGGGAACAAAGAATCTGAAATTTTTAAAAAAAGTTGTTACCCTGACCAATGAACAGAATGCTGATTTGATTTTGATTACCGGTGACCTGTTCGATGGCGCAACAAGTTTTCAGAAACGATATGTTTCAGATTTAAATAACTTTAAGGCAAAACATGGAACTTTTTTTACCAGCGGAAACCATGAAATTTACTCAGGAGTTGAAAAGTCAAGAAAAGTGATTGGAGATTCAAAAGTCATATTGCTGGATAACAAAGCTATTGTGATTAAAGGCCTTCAAATTTTAGGGATTTCATACCCGGAATTAAAAAACACCTCTTCCTTTGATTTTAATGACCCAAATGTGTTTACAAAAAATCTACCCACGATTTTGTTATATCATACGCCAACCAGCATAAAAGCAAATGGTGAGAATCATGCTGTTGTGCAATCTTCAGACTATCTTGCTCCAGACACTACTTTTTCTGGTACCATAAACCAGAATATTTCATTACAATTATCCGGACATACCCACGCTGGACAGTTTTTTCCCTTTACCTGGGTTGCCAATAAGGTGTTTAAAGGACTCCACTATGGCCTGCACAGAATTGATGATTTTTATATCAATATCAGTTCCGGCACAGGATCATGGGGTCCGCCTTTAAGGTCTGGTTATTTATCTGAAATAGTTGTTATTACTCTGGTAAAAGCATGATTGATAAATAAAAGGAGACTTTTGAGTGTTTCAAATTAAAATTACTGACCAGTGGCATTGTACTTTTCCCCAAGGCCATGTTGGACTATTACTCATTGGCAATGTAGATAACTCTATTCACACCACTACTCTGGACCAGAAAAAAAAAGAGGTGGAATCAAACCTTCGTGAAAAATTTGCTGGATTCTCCCGGCAGGACTTAGTGGCTTTAGAGGTTTTAAAGGCCTATAGAAATTACTACAAAAAATTTAAAAAAACATATCATGTCCAACTTCAGCTTGAGTCAATCCGGAACAACATAGTTCTTTTTGCACCGGAAGCTGAGGTTGAAATGATTGAAATATTTTCTGCAAAAGAGTGAAACCATGCAAAAATATCACCCAGCTTATTGAATAAAAATATTGATGGATGATTTAAACCTGACAGGATGAAATCGGACCAGGATAAGGCATCCTAAGAAATTTATAGGAAAAATTTTATGAGAAAACGATTGCCTTTTTTGATCATACTCATACTGATTATTGCAGCCTTTACAGCCTGGTTTTTCCTTTTTAAAAAGACAATCAACCCAGACACCATAAGCCGTGCCTGGTTTAATGCGAACCAGGAAAGCAAATACTATTTTGTTCCCTCCCTGATTGCTGTGATGCTGTTTATTTTCAGCCTGCTGCTGACAAGCATAGGTATCGTCAAAGAAAAGGAAATCGGCACTATTGAACAAGTTATGGTAACACCCATCCGAAAAATAGAATTTATCCTGGGCAAGACCATCCCCACTTTCTTTTTAAAATTATAAGGTTTTATAATGATGAAAAAAATTCATAGGCTTGTTTGTCTCCTATTGGTCATTTTTTCTGCTGTTGCTTCCATTTCCCAGTGCAAAGAGTTTTCTATCCAGGGGAATCAACAGAAAAATGAAAATATTTTTCAGATTACACTGCTGCACACCAATGATCACCATGGCCGATTCTGGAAGAACTCTAAGGGTGAATACGGCATGGCTGCAAGAAAAACATTGGTTGACCGGATCCGGTCCGAGGTTGAATCCCGGGGCGGATTTGTGCTTTTACTGGATGCAGGTGATATAAATACGGGGATGCCTGAATCAAAAATGTTCGATGCAGAACCCGATATAAAAGGAATGAATCTTTTGGGGTATGATGCCATGGCCGTGGGAAATCATGAGTTTGATAATCCCATCTTCATCCTTCGCACCCAGCAGTCCTGGATGAAATTTCCTCTGTTGTCTGCCAATATTTATGACAAGACAACAAAAAAACAGCTTTTCGACCCCTTTGCAACATTTAATTTTAAAGGATTGAAAATCATAGTATTGGGTCTGACAACGGAAGATACTATCACCCAGGGCAATCCTGAGAATATTAAAAACATTGATTTTACCAGTGCCATTGACTATTGCAGGGATATGGTACCTCAATTAAAAAACAGATCAGATATCCTTATTGCCCTTACCCATTTGGGGTATTATCCAAATGCAGCCCATGGTTCAAAGGCCCCTGGTTCTGTCTCCCTTGCAAGAGCTGTTAATGGAATTGATGTGATTGTGGGTGGTCATACCCATGAAACGCTTGAACAGCCTGATGTACAGAATAATACCATCATTGTCCAGGCCGGAGAATATGGGGAATATCTGGGAAGGTTGGATCTTACATATTCAAACAAGAAATTGATACAAAAAGCCTATAAATTGATTCCCGTCAACCTGAAAAAGAAAATTAAAAACAACGACAAAACGGTTCGTGTCTTGATTGAAGAAGAAATCCCTGAAGATCCTCCGCTGTTCAGCTTTTTATCAAAATATCAAAAAGCCGGGGAGGATAAACTTTACACGTTTGTTGGTTCATCAGATGGCGAATTTGTTGGTGACCGGGATATTATCAGGAATTTTGAAACCAACCTTGGCAACCTTTTGTGCCGGGCTGCCATATCAAAAACATTTGCAGACCTCTCTATTGTGAATTCCGGTGGTATGAGAGCGGGTCTTCCTTCGGGCCGTATTACCTATAAGGATGTTCTTAAGGTAAACCCCTTTGGCAATACCATTTGTACGGTCATGTTGACGGGTAAAGAACTGATAACATACCTTGAAAAAGCGGTTAACATGGAAAAAGATACTGGGGGTTTTGCCCAGATTTCAGGCGCCACCATTTTTGTTTCTCAAAAAAAGATCACTCGCATATTGATAGGCGGTAAGATAGTGTCTGATTCCAAAAAATATAAACTTGCCCTTCCAAGCTATATGGCCGGCGGCGGGGATGGGTATCCAAAGATATCCACCCATCCCGAGTTCATTGATACAGGATTTGTGGATGCAGAAGTTTTAAAAGAATATATTTCAAAACACTCACCCCTGGCAATCCAGGATTTTCAGCCGGAGCATGATGTGATTTTAAATTAATTTTTGGTTTCAATTTAATACCATGGGTTTCTTTTTGCAACTGTTTTTGTTTTCTCTCTCTTTGAGAAAGTTGGGATTTCAATTGGATATAGGGGTAATTCAAAAACTTGGTGTAATTTCTCAAAGTACCCAAGTCAAGACAGTGAATTGTTTGCAAGAACTTTTTGCACACTAAAAACGCAATTCGGGCAACATCTTACTTAATTCCAACAATGGATTGGAAAAAATCAGGAGGTTATTTTGATTGAAATCGCTGTGAGTAATCAGTGGAAACAGGCTTTCGCGGGAGCACATATCGGTATGTTGTTAATGGGAAACGTGGATAATACAAAACGGCCAACCCCTCTCGACGAACTGAAGAAAAACAGAGATGTAGAAATCCTAAGATGAAAGGTTCTGAAATTGGAGAAAAATTTATGGATGAATGTACGTTTACTCACAAGTGTATTGTCGAAACCATCGATGGTTTACGGGATGGTCTGACCCAATTTTCAGGTCCAAGCCGAACAGCTGTTATTTATTCCATTAAACC
>JAQICW010000759.1 GCA_027858355.1 Desulfobacula sp. | reverse complement strand
GTTCAGCCCAAAACAGATTTGCCCCTGCTACATCATGATCAAATTGCCCGTGACTAATAGACAACAGTATCGACTTGATTAAAAACGACCCCCAGAGAACTGGCATTACCCAAAAAAGCAAGCCCTTGACCGGCATCAAACAGGATTTTTTTCTCCTGTATCAGTACAAAAAAGAAAGACCGTGTTCTGCAATCAGTGGTGCCAGGCCCCCTGTCACTGTATTTTCTACAAGTGGTGTAATTTTGATATTATTCATGACGCATTCTCCATTCGGGTTTAACTATTCTATTATTATATGCAATTTTCATTTCATGATGATTATCCGGTATCATCAGCGTAATGGACAATTCATCAAAACCGCTGAGTTCTGGGTAAACACTGCGTAACCGGTTAAAATCTGCATTCTCAAGAAAAAACTTCAGTGCTTCTATCTGTACTTCAATCTTTATTTTCTCCGGATCTGATAAATTTCTACTCAAATATCGATTTATCAGTTTGTTGTATTTCCTTTTAGCACCTGTTTTTATACAATGTTGTTTTAGCTCTATTACTATTTTCATTCATCAGAACCTATTAGAAGCTGCTTCAAAATCTCATTTCAAGCTTAATAACTACGTTGCGATCCGGGTCCAGAAGGTCCGGATTTGGATCACCCCTTGAAGGCATAAAGGTGCGCGGGCTAAAGTTTAAAAAAATATTCAAGTGCTAAATGGCTCCCCATGCCCCGGCACAATTACATCCGCATTTTCGTTTATAAACGCCATAAGTTCATATATTCATTCCTGTTTCCACGACATGCCAGGTGGCTCCCATTTCTCATAATACGCTTTATTTAAAAAAATCCCACCGGCAAACGCATAAACAAGTCCATCTATACAGGCAAAAATTGCCAGAGACCCCCTTGGTGTGACCCGGGCAGTGTCGAATATAAATACTGTTTTCCAATTTCTTAAGGTCCGGAGCCGAATCTGCATACTGAGGCCAGCCATCATTGGAGAGCTCATAAACTAAATCACCCTCCACTTCAAAGACCCGATTGTTTTTAAAATGGAAAGAAAGCCTTTCCTCTTTATGAAACATAAAGAGTGCATTGGTAAACAATTTCTTGTGGCCAATATGATCAGGATGAAGATGCGTTAGTATGACCACATTAATCTGCTCAGGGGAGACACCCAGAGAAGCAAGGGAATTAAGGAGATCCGAACTGTCTTTAATGGGATGATCAAGGTCTAATAATACATTCCAATTTGATAGAATATTCCCCCCCTCCGACTCCAGCAGCGAACAGGTCGGGCGATTATCTGTCATACCTTTTTCAGCGGTCATCTCAAAAGTTCCATTCTGAACTATCTTTAACTGTAACAATCTTGTCTCCTTGGAATTTTCAATTTACAATCTTAATCGAAATCGCCTTAAAAAATAAAACCATTGAATTATAAAAAGAGAGGAATGTCAGTTGAAAGGTTTGGAATATCAATGGCTCTGAAATACTGCATGGGCTGGCAAGCATGGTTTTGTTTTTAATTGGTCAATTTTCATGGCATTCGACCGGGTCATAGGGGTCGGCTCGCGACAAAGCCCAACGGCCGCTATGAAACGTAGCTGAATATCAATCAGGTACCGCGCTGTTCGATGCTATAACAAACTTCCATTGTAGTAGCGTGATGGACCTTTCCAGACATCCCAGCCACTTTTCATAAAAAGAGATGAACATTGCTCAATGGTGTCACCTCTGCCATCTTCTGTTTGTGCCTTTATATCACGAGGATTGGCTCCCAGTTCAGCCCAAAACAGATTTGCTCCTGCAACAGCACCGAGTGTACATGGCTCGTGTGTGCAATTCCCCATAACTGTTCGTGGCATTCCTAATCGTGTAACAGCAACTATTTGAGCCATGCGAAGCTCATTGATCATTCCCTTTTCAACCATTTGTGTGCCGGGTATTGCAATGCGTCTGCCGGCCCCACTGTAGGATGGATTAAATGATGCGGTAAATTTTATCATTTCCGCTAATTCTTCATTCGTATGTTCAGGACCGACGGGTTCGACACAAGTGCCAACGGCAAGGCCTGCCTCCTGAAAGTTACGGATACTTTTTTTTCTTTTTTGCGGAGAAAGACCTGTGTCTGAACCTTCGCGAAGCCTGAGCGCATGATATACACCAGTATACCCGGCACCCTTTAATTTCTTTGCATTCTCAAATGACTGATCTCCAATATTTGCGATGAGTGTTGTTTCCGGTTTCAAATTTCGTCGAATCTCTTGCGACATCTCGATAAAATTATCAAAAGTATAATTTGCAGTTACCATAACAAAAATAGCGTTCGCGCCTTTCTGCTCAAATTGCTCTGCATATGCGACAGCTTCTTCCGGCAGGAGTTTGATTTCTTCCGTAAATATGCCGTTCACTTGTGCAAAAGAACAAAAAAGACAATTGCATGGACATGGAGCCAAATTGAGGGCAAATTGCGCATGGATTTCCGCATGTCCTTCCGATAATTCCTTTGAGATACGGTTAGCTTCCGCCATGACTAAATATGAGTCGGCAGAATCAGGTGGCACGCTCAAAAGGTGCACCAAATCTATCTGCGATAATGATTCTTCATCATAAGATTTTTTAATAAGATCATGAGTGTTCATTTCTATTGTTCACCTTTTTGGGTTACCGCCCATAAAATTTTCATTTTATTTATCCCACCTTTGCTGAAACTCCTCATTAATCCAATGCCATTTTAGTTTTCCATACTTCCCAGACTTTTCCCACCAGATCAATGCCGGGTTTGAGAGTCAGTTTGCCCGGTTTCCAACCCGAAGGTGTGGCCTCCATGCCCTTGCTGTTTCTAACGTGCTGAAATG
>JAQICW010000337.1 GCA_027858355.1 Desulfobacula sp. | reverse complement strand
CCTCCCATACAGGATCATATGGGTTGACCTGCGCCTTAACCTTTATATGCCTGATGAGCCAGGTCGGGCCTAATAAAATCAGGGGTTCAGGATTACCTTTTTCCATGAATCGCCAGTCTCGACCTTTGATCCTTCGGTAGTATTTGCCTTTAACCCATCCTTTGTACTTCTTTGGATGCCTTCGCCTGGCCCACTTCCATGTCATTTGCCAAAATGCATGGTCAAGGTCCCCGAATACTTTCCGGCTGACAACGTGTTTGTGATAATTTGCCCAACCGCGTTATGATAGTAACGCAGTTTGGCAATTACAACGTCGGTCACATATGTTACGCATACCATCGTTCCTAGCTCCCATCCAGGTTGATGCTCCCAGAGTTGAGGTCCTCTCTCGATTCTCTCTCCCGGCCAAAGGCCAAGAGCTTCATTGTCATCCGGGCTTCACACAAAACCATTACTGGTAATGCATGCCGGAATAGAAAACTGCTGGTAATACAGCAGGTTGGGTCAAGCCCAACATTATTAAAAGCGACATCTTGTCGCAACCGGTGCATGTTCATTGTTAGAATTTAAGGACAATAATCAAGGTTTGACCCTCGGCCCTAGTTTAATATACTCCTCAATATCGTCTGTTCTGAATAGCCATTGGTCTATCATACTTTCAGCTTGTTCCGGCCACACTTCCAATGTTATCAAATCTCTATCTTTATTGAGCGGTCTTGGCTCTTGTGTATCGGGCACTTTGACATATCCGGGCAAACCGTTTTCAATGTGCTGTTTTAGCTCATCAACGCTAAGGCTAAACTTTTGCATCACATCTTTTGTGGTCAGCCATGTAACATTAGGAAATTTGTTGGTATTAAAAGAAGGTGGTGGAACTACAGTATCCGGTGTTTCTACATTTGGTTTCTCACCAAATTCGTTTTCGAGTAGTTCTTTTATTGAGTTGAATTTTTCAGGATTGTTGTTATAGATGTTGGAAATATCTCTAATAAGCCCTTTGTCTGTCAGAACATGTTTAGATTTGCAAAATTGAGAATAAATTCTCTTGGGGTCTTGTTTTCCAAATTTAATTGTTTCTTGGTTCAATACCAAAAACCTCACACCTTTAGTAAAAATTTTATCGTATCCCTTTTCGACAAAGGTTCTAAGCGTTCCTCTGATTTTTTCGCCATCGGTTCTTGAAGATACCTGAAATGCTATCAGTGATCTGGATTTATCGCCAAGGTCAATTCCTGGGAAATTCCTTTTTTCAATATTCAAATTGACAAGTTCATAGTCATAGATCTCATTCAGAAGTTTACATGCGAAATCTTCAGAAATCTTATTAATGTCATAAAAGGTAAGGGCAGAACTCAGTCTAACTTGAGTTATCCATCGAGAAATGAGTTCTATTACATGTTGAATTTCACGCTGTTGTTTCATTTTGTAGCATTCACTTTACTTTTCAAAAAACTTTAAAAATAACCGGCGAAGTCCGGTTCATTTTCGTTTGTTGGGTTTTTCTGCTTCATTTCATTGTTTTTTTGATAATATCATCTATGTCTATTGGCACAGGTATGGGAGAACGAGACCCACTAACATCCGATGGTGCAAGGTCAACATGGATAAGCCTGAAGTAATATTCCCCAATTTTGATAGAGTTTCGAGGGAGCACAAGTTTTGGGCCTGACAACCTAAAGAGTAGCAAAAAATTTTCAGTTGGATGGAAGCTTGATTCGATAGAAGAGGCATATCCATAAATCTGGGAAAGGCCTTTTTTTAAGGATATTTTTCCACTAGATGCGGACTTATAAATTTTGGCTTCAATAAGTAGTGAGTCTCTGGATGACTTTACCCCAAGTGTTTCCTCGTATATGTCAAGGCGACCTCCGGCTAGATGACGCTCAGTTAAAACTCCAAACCCCATATCGAATAGATAAGCAGCAGCGTCATCTACAAGGTAGGCTTCTAATTTAAGATTTTTCCCTTTTGTTTTGCATGAAGATGATAGCAGTTCAAGATTTTCACGAATTTCAGAGTAACGATAGACCCCTGTCCTTGCGGCATACTTCCTGATTGCCCAATCAGAAGAAATTTTCGTCGTAAGTCGAACATTGACTTCGCTTTCAAGTAAATGAAGCCCTTGGGTTATTCGATCTTTCCATGATTTATAATAGGTTTTTTCTCCTTTATCTGGTGCAATATTAGAATATTTTGAACGCCAGCCATAAAGAACCTTGCGAAATGGGAGCCCATGAATAGCTTTAAACATTAATTCATGGAACTCGACTGGCTCGCTAAAGGGTTTCGGTAAAGGATTTATTTCTTCGACAGCTTGACATACTTGCACCCACAAAACACCTGGATGTGATCGAATATAATTGAGTCGTTCATTGTTTGACCACTTTAGTTCATTGTCGATCTCATATGAAATTTCTTTAATATTATTTTGGATATTTTTAGAGTCCGGAAATAGTCTCTCTCTAATATCCCTTAGCGAGCGGTATAACCTTCTATTTAAACTAGGATCATCGTAAGGATCAGGCTCTAGGGGTATGCCTGGGTTTCGTTCCCCTGATAGTAACTGGTCAAAATGGGTAATAGTTGGATGGAACTCAGGAATATCTCCTCGCTCTTCTTCTTTTTCTATTTCTGGTGAATGATCAATAAGAAAATCCCTTAATTGAATTATTTTTTTTTGCGTTTCAGCTTCTCTTTTTTGAAAGTTTTCAGCCCAATTATTCGCATCTTGTTCTATGCCGAAAACACATCTTTGAATATGGCTATTCCCACTGGAGATATCGACTAAACGTTGCAGCTCAAGTAAAAAGAGTTCTTCATTTGCTTGAGCACAACGCTCAACCTGAGAACGGAAAATATTTATCGCATTTCTTATGGGTGTAGTCATGGTTTTATTGTTTCAATATTCCTTAATGTAATGTTTAGGATCTCATACAAAAACAAGCCAAAAAAAATATCTCAACTGCAACGATAGTTGCCCGTAGAATCCTATTTGTTGGACGATGTTTTATTTGAGCTATACCTTATATATATGGGGATTTCTAAAAAACTCCCCCAAACCCTCTAAGATCAGTGCTTTTGAGCAAAACATTAAAAGGTTCGCAAATCATTAAAATTACCCTCCTGATGACGCAGTCATCATTCGTCCAACACCTCAAATAAGCGGTTCACCCGCTTCATTTTTTTGTTGAGATATTGTGGTCCATAGAGAATTCTCAAACCACCTTTTGGATTATATTTCAAGAAGAATGGTCCATAAGATCAAGTTACAGGATTTTATCAACGAGGTTGGTTACAATTGGATGTTTGAACATCCTTGTTTTATTAAAAAATTACGCAACTTCCAGTCTTAACCTTTTCCCAAGCGCGTTTGCAAATTTTTCTAAGGTTGATAATTTAATATCTTCGGCATGATTCTCAATTCATGAAATCGCAGATTTTTTTGTGTTTAAGCGAGAGGCTAATTCTTCTTGTGTGAGACCAGACTCTTCTCTTGCCTGCTTCAGCATTACTCCGATTTTAAAATGTTCATATCCAGAATCAAAATTTTCTGCAAATGCTGGATCCTTTTTTTTTCTTTTTTTTATATACTTTTGGAGATCACTCATAACTTATTCCTCTTAAAATAGTCCTTCATACGTTTCTCAGCAATTTTAATTGCCTGTCTGGGAGTTTTTTGAGTCTTCTTCTGAAAAGCATGAGTTAAAATAATAATTTCAGAACCATCAAAAAAACAGAGGATTCGAAATATATTTGATCCCAAATTAACCCTGAATTCCCAAAGATTATCTGTGTTAACCATTTTTTTAAAATATTTAGAAGGAACATTAATATGTTCTTCGACCATATTCAAAACCCAGACAACTTTTTTAGCCTGTTTTCCGGTTAAATTATCAAGGAACTCTTCAACCGGGCTTTTTCCAGACTCTGACCTGTAAAAATTAATTTCTTTCATACTGCCTATATGTTAACACGCAGGTTAACCAAGTCAAGGAGAATATTTGATTAATTCTTTCTTCTAACAGTTCAATTTTCTTTTGTATAGTCAAAGAATTTTGAAAATATAGGGTTTATCCGTCAGCGTTTCTGTTGTTGAAATTCAGAAAAGGTACCTCAGCTGCCAAAATACTTATCAAGCAATTCTATCGTGTATTCTTTTTTTGAATTTGAAACAAATAGTCCAATATCTATATATGGTCCAAAAAAATATAAAAGATGTCGGTGATAATAGCCTTGCAAGTGACAATGAACACCTTCTATGGATAAAAAGTTCTTTATCATTCTGGCATCATATACATCATTGAATTGAGCAATCTTGATATGCTTTTCTTGTGCAGTTATATCAAAATAGAATCTGTCAAGGATATCAAGACTTATTGCAACCATTAATGGTATAGACGCTCCGCCAATGTAAAAAGGCACACTAAAGGAAGAAATCAAAATATACGGCATTATAGCCAGCAAACATAAAAAGAGAGTCCATGGCAAATTATATATCAGCAATCTTTTAATTAAACCATGTTCAATCTTCAATTCATCAGTGTGAAATTCCCAACCCATTTTTTTGTACTTTTGAAGTCGCTGGTGAGGATGGAAGAATGCCCATGCAAACAAATAGCTAAAGACAAATATAAAAATAACACTTGCAATATTATAAGAAATTGATCCTGGTGCAAACATATTAGCCATATTATAACCTGTACCCCAAAAGGCAGATATTGTAGCTGGAATCATGACTATTGAACCTGCGTATGTCTTGGCAACCATCGCTGAGGGGCAAAAATTGAAATGAAAAATATTCATAGGCTGATCTTTCAATCGGTGTCGAATTTCAACAGGCCTTTTCGATTTTAACAAAAAAATAGTGAAAAATACCAATACGCAAAAAACACAAAAAGAAAGGAGGTAAAGTCCAGGGCCAATCTCATTATAGATTGGAATCATCTGATTGAAGCTATCAAAAAAATGTGAGCATATCCCAACCAACAATATTAAAGAAACTCCGTTCCCGAAGCCATATTTTGAGATTAATTCACAGATAATAATTAAAAAATAGACGCCCCCAACCAGAATAGCCATTAGCAAAAGGAAATCAAAATCGTTTTTTATATTCAGAAGATGTTCTCCATTTGGCAATGTCATGCCCAACAGACCATTTATTATTCCATAGCCTTGAATAATGCCTAAAAGAAGTGTCAATAAAAGGGCAAAAGATTTTAATTTTCTCCGACCATTTGAATCTCCTCTTCTAAATTTTTTTAAGTATGGAACAATTAGTGAAAGTATTTCAACCAAAACATATGCAGAAACATAAGGCATTAGGCCAAGCGGAAGAATTGAAAACCTTGCTACGGAACTACTATTTATATAAACGCCTGAATTGAAATATTCTTTTATTGCATCCTCGGTTAAAAAAGGGAGGGGTATCTTAACCAAAATCATATAAAGAAAAATCAAAAGTAAGGTTATAGCGGTCGACAGCAATATGTCCGAGCTAATTTTATACTGGAAAATAGGAATATTTTGATATTCTTTTGCCATTTTTAATGTTTAGATCACTGGCTTGTCCATGTGAATTGGTTTGTTCAGCGGCCCGGGGTAGTGGGGTGGTAAATTCACCTTTGACTGCGGCTGAAGCTTTGCTTCGCCTTGTCCGTCATAACGCAGTTATGCGGCTGTGAAGCAAAGCTTCAGCCGTACCATATAATCGGATAATTTTCCAGCCCGCCCCCGTGTGTCCGGTCATGAACACCCCAAATAACCGGTTCCACCCGGTTCATTTGAATTGTTATTTGCTCTCTATACTTATTTCAATAGATAGTGATTGCTTCAATTTCTGGCAATTATTTAATTCACACCACTCAGTTAAACTTTCCAATGAATTCATATTCGGTTCGCTTACAGACTGGCATGTTGGAATATCAAGTGTCCAACGCATCAAACTTGTCCTGAAGTGCTCCCAGAATGAATCGAACAACTTAATATCGCAATGAGTTCTCCAACGAGATTGTTGAAATAATTTAAACAACAAGCCGTGCAACACATCTACATTTGCGGGTAGAGGACGGTTAGAAAGCCATGCGTACCACACACAGGCAAGTTCCAACGATTCATCAATAATACCGAATTCCTGGGGTGCGATCAAGCGCTCCATTTCTTCAAGGTAAAGCCAACCATCCGCGATCCGGCCGTATGCGAAACATAACCATGCAGCCCAAAGTGACAATCGGGGATCGAAATCAAACCCGCTTGCCTCGTGTTCCGCATTAATATTATGCAGCAATCTCTCAATAAGTTGAATAATGCTGTCATCTCGTTTTCCATACGCTATTTTGCGCCAAATTTGTAAAGACAATACTTGTGGAGAGCCAGGTGCTTGGCGTTGCCCAATATTGGCTATTCTATTAATTTCGGATTTTTGGCCGTCAGCCAATGCCTGCGAGAGTTCACGCATACTCTCTGGCTGCAGAACTGGGGCTACCAAAGGAGGCACGATGGTTCGTAAAGCATTACTCAAGAGTCGTTCCAAGACCGTTTTTAATCGTCGAGTCATTGCAAAACTATCATCTTTAAGGCGATCAATTCGTGCAAGGCACAAATGTACATCAAAATAATTCGACCAAGTCGGGTGGTCTGCCAAAGGAGTTAACAAATCTGAGGCTTCTTTAATGTTTTTTTCATTCAGAAGCGCTTGATAGCCAAGTGCAAACTTGATTTCTGGGTTAAGCGATTCCAAATCGGTATAGCCTATGAGGGCCTGACTGAAGCCACGCCACAGCGATAGAAATGAGCTTTCTCCGGTTGCCTGAGATATGAGAACTTGCCACCAATCGGCAGAACCTAATCTTGCCTCGTGCAATGTTTCCAAAATGCAGCGTACTGTTCGTGGTCCAGGTTCCAGCATTGATTGGTTTTGAAGCCAATTGACGATGTCAGAAGGCTCGTTTGAATCAATAGCAGCCCGAAGTTCCTCCAAACATGCCTTAATCGGCTCCATACTCATGAGATCGGCTGCATACTGTTCTGGAATAACCGGTAAGTTCAATTGTTCCAATGGATGGTCTTCTACTGATAGAATAGCGATTCGACGTGTCATGTTGATATTGTGAACGTAGGCTGTCAAGCGCTCCCCCTCGGAAATATCTGATTGGAATTGCATTGGGAGTTCCATCAGGGCGCCGGATTGGCCACGGACAACAACATTTTTATTATGATTCTGATCAATTGCCATTACATTTACATACACTGGATCATGCCGGTTATGGAGTATTTGAGTAATCTCCGAACGAATGTCATAGGTGCTGATATGACTCGTTTTAATATATTTAAAAACATTATTGCCCACTGTTTTGGATGCTTCTGTGGCACGAACCGTTATCTGATTACCGTGATGAAAGAGTTTGCGCATCAACGAAGCATCAAGCCGACACCAGGAGAGTTCTTTTTGAAATACAAAATAACGAATACCAGCGTTCATGACCGTCAAACCAACATCACCGACTAATTCAATAGTTGCATCAAATTCTCCTGGCAAAGATCCCGGAACCTGATAAAGATTTGAACAACTGATAGATCCAGGTGTCTGCCAGATGACTTCGATCTCAAGTCCTCCTTTTTGAGCAAAATTATTGATCTCATCTGCAAACGGCTTCAACCATGGACCGCTTTGGCAGAAATCATCAGTCCGCATCGTTACTGGCACACCCAATATATCAACAATTAGTCTATTCTGGCTCAAAACGTGGGTTACTTGCCCTCTCAAAACTTGAGTGGGATCCATACGAATACGTTCAAGCTGATTTTTCCGTGAAAGGGTGAATGTTGCCTTGCGTTCATCTACCTTTTCAACGGTTGCAGCCAACATTTGGGATGGGCAAACTAATAACAGCTCGATAATCTGCTGAATTTCGTTTGGATTATGAAGATTCAATGGGTCGTATTTATCATAAACCCATTTGATGGAAAGCGTATTAAAGCCAACAACACGCAGAACAGATGGCTCCTGTGGGTCTGGACGGTGGATAAAAACAGAGTCTCCATGTTTGGGTAAGCCCCTGTATGAAAACAGCTTCCCATCTATCATGCGTACAATCTGCAATGTATCGGGATCAGGTAACCTTTCTACTTTATACTCGAATGTTATCAGCTTTTGCTTGTCAAATTCTACATTGATAACCCGTACATGAATTTCATCTCCCTGTCTTACTGAGGTATCATTTGGTTTTAAAAACAATACGGGATCACTAGACCTGCCATCACCAGATCTAGGGACGATGATACCAATATTGAGAAACACAATCGTAACTTTGTCCTGCTTAAGTATTTTTCCTACTCGGCCATGGAGAACCAGTCGCGAATTAAATTTAGAAAATTGATGTTTGACTTCTTGGTATCGATGAAATGGCTTATCAATTTCTTTTAGATTATATAATACGTCATCGGCTGGGAAAAAAGGTAAAATGTCAACTGGAATTGAATCTGGACCGTCCAATCCTATTATTCGGTTGCCACCCGAAAGGGTAACATGAACCGTTACCAATGGCGTACTGTTCATGTTATGGCGGAAACCAGGGATAACACCCATAACCCGAAAATTAGGCAGTATTTCCACATCGCGGCTCCGTAAAGGTGTAAGCATAGTGAGTTGAATTTTGTCACCAGCTTTTAGCCACATCCAGTTTAGGATCAATCCATCTCTCAGTTGACCTCTATCATGCAATGGCTCAAGCAGCACAGTGGGCAATTCAGCATACCGACCAGGTGCTACTTCCAGAATCAAATGTTCAGCCTCAGCGCAGGCAACAATAAACCATCTTGAAGATACATTGCCATATTGCTCGATAAGATGATCAACCGGGCAAGGAAGGGTAGCAAACTCTGTCAGACTAGTCTGGTTTCCAGAACATCGAGCGATGACCTGTGCATTCCTGATAGTTTTCCATCGTTCTTTTATATCATTGCTGTCTCGCCATCCCCATGATTCCAAGTGTTTCCGGCATTCGCCATAAGAGCCTAAAAAGAATGATACATGCATCCAATGTATTTTTAGCCGTTCGTTATTCCAGGTGAGCAGTTCCGCACTGTTATCATCTTCTCCAATTTTCAATTTACCAATAGGCCAGTCTCGATTAATAGAATGTTCTAGTTCAACCCATTTTCGATCATTGCTGAGCTTTTGGAAGGCCAATGGAAGTGGTGCACTGCTAAACAGATCTGATTCCTGGATTTTTCCTAAACCGCTCAACTGTGGATAACCAATAATACTACAGTTTACTTTGCCGTTTTTATCAAACCATTCCCGCCGTTTTACCTTTTTCGCCCATAGGGTTGTAAAAAAATAATGCCCCGGTTTTGTTGGTAAATAATCAAGATGGCTGTGCAATACATCCCGAATCTTAACCTTCCATTCACGCTGCTTTCTGTTAAGCAGCACGACAGCTCCTTTTTTAAGTCGAAGTTTTTCACTATCGTTTAAAAGCGCATCATCAAAAGGTATATAAGCACAAGATCCCGGGCTTAATTCCAAGATGAATCCATTCTTCGAAACTTGGGTTACATACCCACGCCAGTCGGGATTTGTCATCAAATAGGTAAATCTTCTTGGAGGGGCTTCCGTTAGAGAAAGTTTTGTTGAAGGTTTCCCACGGTACTCGCCACGCTCGTAAACGCACGCCATACAAATATGGCCCAGATCGGATTTCCGGTAGGTCCGCAATGCACCGCTTCTTTGGGAGTACTGTGTGTCCGGAATAAAATAGTCGCCTTCTTCAAGTTGCACCAGGGGCTGGGCATTTAGCTTGAAAGAATCGCCATACCCCCCCACGTCAAGCGGTTTGACGTATACCAGGTTTTTTCTCTCGAAAACTTCTTCTGGCGTGAGTATCTGGAACCATAAAATTCCGGTTTTGTCATCTGCTTTGACAAATTTAAGATATACGTATTCTCCAGGACGCAGGTCACGCACAATGGATAGTTGTGCTTCTGTGGGAGGCTCGATGCGCGGATTCCAGAGGCCAGTTCGATGTGGTTTTTGGCCGGAGCGGTCCGCGCCATAGAGATGCTTCAGATAAATTTTGTTCTCCGCATCGAGTATAACTTCTCCAAACATGATACCTCTTTGCCGGGTAAAGTTCTCCACTTGGTACCGGATGTCCGGAACAGAACGCAAAATATTAATCCGGATGGATTCATCTTCTGACTGCTGTTCGATTTTGAATGCCGAAACCGTATCTCCGGTGTAAAGCCCACTGTCTCCCCGGTTTTTTCCACCCAGTTGTAAAGGTTCTCCCATATATAAAATTTGATTAAGTGAAGCCACTACGGTGCGACCGGGTTCCAATTCCAATAAAATCATTGGCTGGACTGGCTCCAAATCATCTTCACAGACCATCTCAATTTCTTCATCCTCGATTTCTATATCAGCAGAATGTTCTAAATCAAACTGCCGCAGATCATCTTCTGAAAGCTCGCCGTAATACACCAATCGCTGATCGTCAACAATCCTCCCCGGATTTGTTGCTCCAATGCTTTTTAGCCAAATTTCAAGCGGTTTCGGACGGTTAAATCGCAGCGATGCCATTGGCCCGTCTTCTGATCTGACAATGGTGACATGCCTTTTCTGTTGGGTTGATAAGGATATTTCGCGCATAGGTGCCCACGTCAGTTCAGATCTCGGTAAGGGGACACTGGAAGGTTCATAGTTTGGGAGCAGGACCACATAGTTTTTAGCCTGCTGTAACAGGTTCGCATGGGGAAGGTCAACGCGCCCGCCTCCGGTATCTAGTGCCTGCTCCATTGAACGTACAGTTTTCTGTATTTTTTGAGTTCGCTTCTCACTGACAAACCTGACCAACTCAAACTGGATTGCGAAGCACAGGGAAACCTCATCTTCATCATCCCCAACTATTTCCTCTTCAATGGTAAGGGAATAGTTAGTCAGCATACACGGGCCTTCTTTCTCGCGTTTTTCCGTACAGGTCAGCTCATGTGGATCAAACCCGGGGGGCAGCTCCCTCTCTTTCAGTATCAACTGTAGTGGCTGAGCACCAGATGGAAGTTTCAAGAAACACAGAAAGGGATGACGATGGTTCCGTCTAGATTTCACCGTAAGGAAAAGTTTTTTATCAATGTTATTGTGAAGCGTATTGTTTTCGTAAGCGATAACCTCAAAAACTGAGCGTTCATTATCCGCATCACTGATGCAGAACCTTACCCGGTCCAGTTGCCATGCCTCTTTAAGCTTGTCGGCTCCAAACAGCTGGTTTACTTGAATTTCAAGCAGATAACCTGGGGAAACTGAAAACAACCAAGGAGAACCGTGCTTTCCTTCTTGCAGCAGTAGTCCCAGGTGTTCTTTATTTTTCATGTGCTGAATTTTTTGATCATCCAACGTGATAGAACGATGCAGGAAGGTCCCATAAAGTTTGCGGGGTTGATGCTCAAAACTAATTTGATGTGCCCTTCGTTTGACCCGGAGCAAATCGCCGGGTTGGATCTGAATATTCCTGTATTTGAGTTGTTTCCCCTGTTTTGGTTGCCAAACATACTCATCAGGATTGAATGACCACCGGTGAGACACATCCGCCATCTCATCCGCTTGCCCATGTGCATCGATCCCTATCCATCTTATCCCCAATTGCCGGGATTGTGGCGCGCCTAAATTATCCTTCATGCGGGCCGGCGGTGCACTGGTCACAAGTCCAAGAAGGTCTGTCTTGTCATTGAGCCTTGGAATCGGTGGTAGGTTTTCCGGATCGGCAATGACAGAATGCCTGTTTGTCCAGTTCTCAACCCTTGATAGACGTACTCCTGTATCCAGTGTTCCTGGTTTCAATTTGTTTTTCAATACCTGTGGCGACTCAGGCAATAACCAAAACAGTAAAGGATCATGATTGACCCATAAGCCCGACACAATTAACCCTGCTGACCTTTTAGTGAGGATAATTTTTGGAGTTTTTCTGATAACCCAGCCCTTGTCTAAATTAATTAAATGGGCCACATCACTTGCTTCCCTTCCGTGTGCAAGCTGGACTTCATTAGCGAAGAGGTTTTTTACAGAAAGACGGTATTTAGGCGCATCAGGGAGTAAGTCTTCAGCAATGGCAACATCGATTTCTAATCCGTGCTCATATTTTGCAAAAGTGAAATATCCTTCCTTGATTTCCAAGGGAGGGATGGGTAATAAATCCGGCAAGCATCCATGAACAATTTCTAATTTGACCTGAGTTTTGTTCCCTTCGACAAGTTTTTGTACACGCGCACTGATGGTTGCGCCGGTCTGAAATGCATCAATGAACTGACGACGAGGGTTCTCGGGTTTTCCCCGCATCTGGAGATGAGGCCAGAACTCCAATGATTCTTTTACATCCTGACCCAAGGTGCCATCTGCTTTTAGGGCACCCATTTGCACCTTGACAAATACCCTCGTTCCCAATTCCCATTGACGCACATCAACAGGACGTCCTTGTTGATCAAACAACAGGTCTTCAGGAATCTTAGTGAAGCACCCAAGCACAGGCAGTGCATGTGGGTGTTCATCAAATACACCGCCACGCCTTGTGACTTCAAATGTCAATTCGTTATTGGCAGCACGATCGATATAGGTCAGATACCTCACTTGGCCAGACCGGACCGAGATGATCAAATCCGCCCGGTTTTGGAGTGGTGGTGCCTGTATTAAGCTTAGAGATTTTCCTCCATTAACCGCCACGAACGATATATTTTCCGTTTCCAGGCGCTTGAGCACTTCGTCATAATCGGGTAGTTCATCAAGGGCGTAAAGCGTCTCCAAATCGGCAGTGAGGTCTAAACGGTAAACCGGAAACTGGGTTTGACCTGTGATCAATCCATACCATTCACGCCGGCCATAATTATTTCGTTTGGATTTCAGGGAGCCCGACACAGGGTGAGCCAAATTCATGCGATTTGCATTGAACGGCAGAATGGTGTAGGTCACGCAGCCTTTGTTTTCTGTCTCCTCTCGTTCGATTTTTACCGCATTCGGATTTTTGGGAATTACAATTAACTGATTTTCGGGTATAGTTTGTTCGGGTCCAACTTCGATTGATGGCTGGCACATAGTGTTTTTATTGTTACGATATCGAAAGCCACAATCAAGGTACCATCTTTTTTTTGGGGAATCTGTATCTTTAATAAAAATTTCTTTGACTATTTTTGCTTTTAACCCGAACGGTTTGCTTTCACGGTACCAACTTTTTAACAGGTACTTCAGTTGTGACAATGCAATAGTATGTTCTAAGTTTCTCAGGTTATATACCACCAATGACTTATCAGCGTTTTCTTGAGACATATCTAATTTCAACCATGCCTTTGATGCATAGAGCTTTGTGCCTGGGAAGGCGACTAATTTGATAAAAATAACGTCATCTACTGCGGATGCTGCATTTTTTTCCTCAGCCAACTCATGAAGGGAGGCCAGAGAAGGTGCTGTGACACCTATGTCTATCAGTACTGTGGTTTGATCAATCCGTTTAACGATGCGTCCGCATATCACAACGGAATTGTTTTTGGTAGCAAGCGTTCGCATCAATAGCCCGGTTTTTTTTTCCGGTGTCAGTGACAGCCCATGAAAATCCATTGCGCCTGCCGGCATAGGCGTAAAATGCATTAAACATCGGGATTCGGACCTGAACCGGGGATACCAAGTAAATGCAGATACGCGATTACAGCCGATAGCTGTCATATCAAAGTTATCGTCAATGGCCCCATCCGGTTTCAGCGTTGAATAGATGCGATTTGTGTTTTCAGAACCGGGAAGGACTGTCCCTGCTGCGGACATTAAGCCAGCCCGGTTCAATGAGCGATCCTGCTTGGTTCGAATTCTGCGATACTCAAACTCAAACCGTTTACCAAACAGGTTGGCCTGGCTGACAAGTTCACGCAGAATGGTTGCACGCCGCCGTAGTTGATCGCGCAGCTTATGCAGATTGATTTCCTGCCTCTGCCACTTCTGCACCCCTTGATCTTCCTGTTCATGGAGAAAGCGGACCAGGCGGTGTACCAACACAGTGTCAAATTGTTGGGCATTTCCATCCCGTTCTGTCGCCACCCGGGCTGAGGCAGTCTGGTAAAAGTCCAAGTCAACACTGCTGGCAGTGCGTAACAGGTGGTCTAAGAGGCGACGCACACTGCCTTCGGGTATTTTCCTACATTCTGCGCATGCCCGCAATAGGCGGAAACGTGAAATAGTTGGTATCCGCCATTTCTCATCCTGCCAGGACAGGCAAGCCGCTGCTGCATTTTTAGCTAATTCCGAATCTGGTGAGGTTTTCAACTCACGCGCGAGTACTTCCTCTACCAGCCGGCGGCAACTAAAGCAGTAATTGCCTTGAGAGGTTACAGTTTTGCTCACCTTATCCCAGGATTTGATATGTTTCTCACATAATCTTTTGATACCACTATCCGATACACATATAAGTGCGGTCGCCCTGTATTCTTTAAATAGATCATCTTCTTCCTGCAATTCATTTAGAACAAGCCCTTCATCGAGTGCTTGTTGCAACTTGGGTTCTCCTCTATACAGGAATAAAATAGCGTTAGCCAAACCGCGAGTACGCATGCTGATTCTTGGCAGTCCTGCAATGATCCCTAATCGATGGAAGTTGTTAGAAATCCAAACGCGCGCCGACGCATCTGAAAACGAATTCAGTGCCGCCATGGCCAAATCGCTGGCAAGCTGCGCTTCGAGCTCGGATATATCTGATCCACTAGAGAATAATAAATTGATTAACTCAGGACGCGCCAATTTATTCAGCAAAGACCACCGAATAAGTGCTTTAAGCTTACTGCGGGTCAGCTGCAGTTGGCCTTTCCCCCACGGTATATAGTTAATCCCCACAGCCATGTCCGCTACATAATAGACAACTCTGCGGTAACGTGGTGCGTGTAAATCCAATTGTTGGTCATTTGCTTGTGTAATAAGCATTGTGGATACTTTCCAACATGCTCTCATCCAAAGTTCCTGTTCATCAAGTTCTCGTCCGGCAATATTTTGCCAGAAGCCAATTTTTTTATCAGGACGTTTTCCTTTATGGGTTACGGTTAGAACCGGACTGATCAACGGCAACAGATCGCTGGCGTCACGCATTCCTCTTTCTGCGGTTTCAATGATGCAATATGGCCAATTTTCAGGGGTTGCAGCTGAAGCATCCGGCAGAGCACGGACCCAATAAAATCGGCAGTCAGGCCGCCAGATACAGCGGGGATCTTTAATCGTGAGTGGTTTTTTAAACCCAGCAAGTCCTACTCGGTTGTTTTTTGACATCAATACTCGGATTAAAACTCCCTCTCCATGCAATAACATGACTGCCCGAAAAATTTTTTGATTCTGTTCGTTCGTAAAACGTCCCGGCTTATTTTTATAACTCAGGTTACGAGACAAATTTAATCGATTCGTTTGCGTCGTCGTAACTAATTTTGAAAAGGCGGTAAGCGCTGTATCAGATTCTATGTGTACACGGCACACTTCTCCTATTGCCGTCATAAGACTGGCAGTGATCTGCCCAAGTGCCTCACGGGGTGGGACCGTTTCTGAGAATCTCAGGCGCCTTGATTTAAGTGTTTGCAACTCCAAAGTCAGAAAATTAACTGTAGCCTCAACTTCATCAACTGTAGTCAGTTCGGCATATTGCTCTACCGCTGCTCCGGCCACTAATGAATCTATATCGTTTTCGTATAGATTTCGCAATGCTCCCCGCACTGTGGGGTGGGCTTCAAGTAGACTTTCTCCTGCTTCCGCCATCCATAACACGAGCATATGGCGTAATATCAGGTTCCCTTTCTGAAACCATGCCCCTAAGTTCTCAATTAAATTCTCGTTTTCAAGTAGTTGTGATTTGAATATTGAGTCGTCAGACATACGTACCCATTGCGTAACTGGGAGTAGAACGGACAATATAAATATATGGGAACGAATGCGTAAAAGCTGCTCTATCGGAGCATTCACATTCTCCCCAATGAGCAATTCACCGATACTTTTTGTCAATTGCTGCATCAGTATTCTTATATGCTCGTTTTTGGGATGGCGTCGGTTGAATACGGTTTTCAGTATATCCCGTACGCGTTTCTCCTTATCGGCTACTAGGTTTTCTGTCAGTGTTAGCACTTTCCGTCTCACTGCTAGTGAAGGATTGATAAGTAATCCCATTAGCGCAGGAGTCAATAATACTTGTTGTAAAGAATCCAGATCCTTTACCATAGCGATGAGACGCAATCGCTCTGCAATCGGAATGGACGGTTCACGCAGCGCGGTATTTAAAGTCTGCGTTTGCGAAATTTGAAATTGTGCCCGCTTACCGTCACCCAGTAAAGCGGTCAGGTAAGGTGTCCATTCCAACATGCTTCATCCTCTCCGATTAAATAGTTTTCATGTTATTTTTCTGCTATAATCCCCAAATGCGGAACGCTCAAAATTTTTCGTGCTAACACCGCCAAAATTCGATCTGCTTTCGTGTAATTTTGGGAACTGATTTCCTTTAGCAGATTGATATGCAGATCACTGACTTTTTTTGTTTCAGGTTCATTCATCAATTTCAGCCAACACCTTAATTCCCCTGATTGTCTTCCTGATTTCATCAGATCTTCCAGTTCTTCTAAAGTAGCATCCGGCAAGCTGCACGCAACCGCTAACCCAATGTTGTGTAGTTCAACAGTATTTATTTTCGAAAATCGAATGGTTTTCAAATAAGGGTAACGATGGATTCCACGGATGCGCTGTAGAAGTTGCCGAAGCCTAAGAGATACCATACCCGAATCTTTAAAAAGTTTGATAAAAATATCGGGGATTAGGTCCAGCATTCCCGTATGTTCGGCCCAGCGTTGTGACAATGGTGTATGCTCGGTATCATTCGAATACCAATCAAGCTTATTTAGCATGGTGTCATAGGCCAAGGTCTGTTTTAGGATATCCAGGCGACTCACAACCGTAAGGTTTTTGGGAGTTGTTGGTAATAAATTTTCGCCGGTATAGTATAGTATTTGACGGCCTTCCGGCCAATAACGAAAAGAAAGTAATAGCACTTTTCGCCATTTCTCTTGAGATTTCTCCGTAGCCTCTGACAGCCCCATTAAACAACGTATGATTGGCCCCAGTTTTTCCGGTAGTTCTTTTAGTGACAAGGCTAAACGGTATCCAGCAAGACATAATTTATACTGTTCGTCGATAAATAACCAACTCTTTCCATCCAGCACATTTAACTGAACTGCTTTCTCAAAACATTTACTTACCTTACTATCGTTTGAGCTAAGCCCAAGGTCAAGACTGGTGATCAGGGATCCAAGCACTTGACAATCTTCATTTTCTTCCTCCAAGGCACGATCAATCCAGCACTCCTCCAAAGCCCTGATACTCATTAGTTCTAATGGGTCATCGTGGATGACTGGCGGCTGTAATAAAAGCGAAACAGTTTTGGGTCTTTGCGCACTGATTGATGCCAATGGCAATTTAAGGTCAGAGATACTGAGGGCAACCAGATCGTCAGTTACCTCGTGCTGGTTCACTATCTCCTTAGCTCGTGTATGTCCCTTTTGTTTTGTATGTTCAAGAGTTCTGATGCGGGCGCGAATTGAGCCTACTTTACTCAGTTTTTGAATGACATTTTTTCTATTTATAATGAATTGACTCGTTTGTAATTTGGACTGGTGCACATTTACAATTTTTTCTAAAATCGGTATTGCTAAATCTGAATTTGAAACAATTTGACTAAGATTTCTTTCATTCATTTTTGACCAGTCTTCAAATGAATGATGAGAACCAAATTTAATTGAGCTAAGTAAATTAAAAGAGGCGTCCTCAGAACGGTTCCACTCTTTTGATAGTTTTTCCAAATTTCGAATATTTTTTTTCCCAGATTGTTGCTTGAATTGCGTAATACAAGGGTATTCACGACTAGCTTCAACAAGTGACTGAAAATCACCAAAGGGGGTGCGAGAATATAGTTCCACACTTCCATTTTCATCCTGTTCAAGCTGATTGCGAATTTTGGGTAATTCTTCTTTTAGATCTGCCAAAGACCAAGCCCTATTGCTTGCTTGATTTTTTTTTGCTTGGATGTATTTGCGCCGACCATCGACATATGAAATAACAATATCATCCACACTAATTTCCATATCTATCCCAGGCAATCCATTTGATTCAGCCTGGATATAATCGATTCTATCATCGCTCAAAAGTTGTATTAAATAATGAACTGCTATCAGGCGTTGATAATCGTCCCCTTGACTAGATTTAGTTCCAGCGCGACTCATTTAATCATTTCCGCATAGTGTTCTTTATAGCCACTTTCCTTAAATACCAAACCAAGAGCATCCCTAAAATCATTATAATTAAATTCTTTGTAATCAAAAATATTTTGTCCCAGTGAGTGTGACTCTCGGTTTATATATCGACAAAAGGCTTGATATTTATTTTCTT
>JAQICW010000298.1 GCA_027858355.1 Desulfobacula sp. | reverse complement strand
CCGCCCACCCATTGCTCATATTTTTTAGTTGGGATGGTGGTAATCTTTCGGGTACTTAGATTAATGCTCAAAATGCTGCCTGCATATCCGTTCATACTTAACACCTCCTGTATCCGGCTTTGTTAAATGTATACATGATTTGTCTCAAGAGCTTTGATAGCCTAATTTTTTCCAGTTTTTGTCCCTGAGATTGACTTTATACCCTGATTTTCCTTCCTGGACCGGGAGCTTTCTGGTAAAGGCAATGGCACCTACAGGGCAGACTTCCACGCAGGCCTGTTTGCCATCCGGCCCGCCGCCTTTTTTATCCCAGTGATGGGGGGCCTTGGCACAAAGATCGCATTTTAGGCTCTTAAATTCCCGGTTAAAGGTTTCATCTTCCATAACCAAAAGCCTTGCCGGGGTATGAGGGCAGGCTTTAAAACAACTGCCACAGCCGGTGCATTTTTCTTTATTCACCATGCGCACATGACCGAATTTCGCATTGGCCGTAAGGGCACCTTCAGGGCAGGCCTCCACACAGGCAGGGTTTTCACATTGCCTACACTGCTCAATGGTCAGGTCATCCGGGAATTTTCCAAATGAATCCTGCAGAATCTGTATCCTGGAAAGAGAAGGACTCTGTACCCCTTCTTGAACAAGGGAGCAGGCCAGCATGCAGCTGATACATCCCTGGCATTTTTCAACATCAACAACAAGATATCCATCTGAGACCGCCATTCCTGATCCATCTTCATTTGCCCCGTATCCGCTCAATAAATAGCCGTCGCTTCCCATGGCAAAAACAATAGTACCAGTGCATTTCAAAAATGTTCTTCGCGACAGCCTGTTCTTTTCTGATACTTTGGGTTTCATTTTTTTATCCCTAGAGTTTAGATTCTTATCTCTGATTTTCGTGTTATTTTGGCAAGAGAATAAGAAAACTCTTTGGTTCTGGCTTGTCCAGGTTAGGTTAAACTATTCTGGCTGAAACATAACACCGCACATAAGCCGCTAATTTTGCCGCGTAGCAGCTAAACTGGTCGGTCTTGATGTGCTTGGATATTGCAGTTTAATAGTATCATTCGACTCACCTTCATTTTTTCACACAATCGACCAATCATTTAGGTTCTTTTAATGATATGTCCAATAGCTTTACAGACTTGTCGAAAGTTTTCCAACCATGTTGCACCCCGAATGGTATAAAATAGGATTCGTTGGGGTTTAGTAATTTACGTTCTTCACCTATATACATCTCTGTTTGACCCTCTAAAACGATACCGCATTGATCAAAGTTGTGTTTGTGTCCCGTGTCTTCTTTTCCTGCTTCAATTTCCATGCATACCATAATTAAGTTATTTCCAAACTCCGCCTTGCTCAAAATTCCTGGTCTGAACTCTTCTAACTGCAAGCTGCCTAAATTCCGAAAAGTCATTTCGTACTCCTTATTTAAATAGCCTAAGGACCTCAAATGAAATAAATTGAGCAGAAATAGCGCAGGATTTTGGTTCATCTACAAGGCGCATCAAATGTTTAATACTTGACGTATTAGGCCTTTGGTGCAACGCAGTAGATGGGGCAAAAGACAAGCAATTTCGTTCAAGTTATAAAATTTGTGGTCCTAACCCCATCACCGGTGCTGATGGGGAGCAGTGGAATCAGTATCCGATGCATGCGATGGTTATGTAATCCTTAATCATTCTTTCCAATGCAATAACTTTTCTCAAGCCAGTTTTCCCTTAACTTTTCTGATGACATTTTCACTGATCCAAAATACGTTTTTGCAATAGGTTTTATGCCGCAAAAATTTAAAATATCTTTCATCATCTTATATCCAGGATCACCAATGATCCATTTGTAATACAATGGCGGTGAGTCCATTGTGCTCATAATTCGGGCCGACCTTTCGGTTAAAAACCGATCCCAAGCCACAATATGTTTGCTTTTTTTATACTTGAATGCAAATCCTGGCAACAGAGTTCTTTCAATAAAAGACTTAAATAGAGCTGGAGGAGTCGCCCACCATGTGGGGTACACAAAAACCAGGTGATTAGCCCATTTTATATTATCCTGAGCTTTTTTGATGTCTGACTCAATGGTTTGTTCCTGTGAATACCCATATTTAAGAATGGGATCAAAATTAAGCTCACCAATATTGATTCGCTTCACATCATTGCCGGATTCTTTGGCCCCATCACAGTACTTTTCTGCTAATGCTGCAGAAAAACTATCCAATGAAGGGTGTCCAAGTATAACGAGTATTCTTTTCATATACGCTTCCCTTTTCTTTAACTACATAACCACCAAACTCACCGGCTCGACCGAGTGCATTTTGATTGTTTTGTGGGTTGGTGTGGGGGGCTGGGGGATTAAAAACCCCGGCTACCCGATTGTGTGCCGGGTGGTGTGGGAGGGC
>JAQICW010000175.1 GCA_027858355.1 Desulfobacula sp. | reverse complement strand
GCTCCTCTGGGATCATAGGCCGGAAGTTCCATCCCTTTGACAGCCATGGCAGCCTGAGGGTTGCCCATTTTTTTTGCATATAGTTTTGCCCCCAGGGCAAGGAGTTTTCCTTCACCTTTTCCAAACGCAATATCCTTTAAAAGTGATAAAACTGTGTCTGAAGTATAATTAAGCCCGGTTATTTCACGTCTGCAAGCCAGGGTAGAAGCAGCTGATATGGTATCCATCCCAAGATGATTGCATAGTTCATTGGCTTTTACGACAAGCTCGGTATCCATGCAACCGATTAAAGCTGTAAAATGGGACATGGTCTCAAACTCCGGCATGGCAATGGATGTTTTGTTTTTTGTCCCTATTTTTTTGCAGAGGATATGACAGCCAAGACACCCGTGTTTTTTGGTTGAATAACTTTTTGTATAGGCGGCTGCATTGAGTTTTGATGCAGGTTCAAAACGGGTACGTTGAAAATTATCTGTGGGCATCATCCGGCGGTTGTCCATGAGATCATATACGGCCCCAGTACCAAGGCAGGTAAAGCCGAACTGGCCCATCAGTGCCGGGGAGGCAGCTGTAAGTCTTAAGATGTCTTCCCTTGCTTCTTTAAGCTTTTTAGGGTTTTGTACTTTACAATGGCCTGTGCCGTCTATCAGGAGATATTTGATTTTTTTTTTGGCAAGACAAAGTCCTAGCCCGCTTCTGCCGGCAGCAAAATAGCGGTCCACAATTATACTGGCATATCGGACACCATTTTCAGCAGCAGGGCCAATGCATGCTAAAGATGCATTCCCCGGTCTGATCTGTTTGTGGACAGTATCTGTATCAAGCCCCCATAATCCTTTGACATCTTTAAACTCTACAAGATTATCCTTTATGGTAATGCCAACAGGTGTCTTGCTTTTGCCTGTGATGACAATACCGTCCCAGCCAGCCCTTTTCAGCCGGGTGGCAAGCTTTCCGCCAACGGATGAATCTCCCACAAGCCCTGTGAGTGGGGATTTTGAAAGAATATGAGCCCGCCCTGATGTAGGGGAGATGCTTGCCGCAAAAGGACCTGCAAATATACAGATCACCATGTCGGGGTGGTCCCAGGGCAGGGTTGCGCACTCCCTCAAATAACGCCCGCCAAATCCTTTGCCACCGACATATTGGTTTAAGATATCAAGACGGGGTTTTTCAATCTCAATATTTTTTTTTGTCAGATCTAAATGCAGTATATTGCCGGTCCATCCGTACATATTTATTCAAACCATCATTTGTTTTTAAAGAATTTTATCATGCAAATATAATAACGCTTTGTGTTATTAACGTAAAGCTTTATTGTATTGATGAATTGGTTTGGGCGGGTAAAAATTTAATATATACAAATCAGCTTTTTTGGTTTACAAATAAATGAATCATTACCAGCAGATATTTCATTAATGGTGAATGGTGAATGGTGAATGGTGAATGAAATATTAAATTGCAAAATCAAACATGAGAAAGTAGGATCATGAATTTGCTTGCCATATTGTCGAATATCGGGTTGCCGGATGTTCTTGATATTTTGTTTATATCTATGGTTTCCTATCAGCTTTATATATGGTTCTGGGGCACCAAAGCCTTTAAAGCTCTGATTGGTATTGTCCTTTTAAGCGGGATTTTTATTGTTGCCAAAGCCGGAGGTCTTTTTTTGACCACCTGGGTATTTCAGATTTTATGGCAGGTTTTTGTTATCCTTTTGATTATACTGTTTCAAAAAGAAATCAGGCAGATGCTTGAGCGGTTTAATCCTCTGAAAACCTTTGGATTGAAACATGGTTCTGCTAAGGATACCTGGATAGCTGAGTTTGCCGACTGGGCCTTTGATGCCGCAGCAAAAAAAATTGGCGCACTCATTATTTTTGAAAGAACAGACCTGGTGTTTGATTTGATCACCAAAGGGATTTCTATGGAATGTGATCCCCAGCCTGAAATATTGAATTCCATTTTTTATAAAGAATCACCTCTGCATGATGGTGCTGTCCTTATTTCCAAGGGGAAAATCTTAAAAACATCCTGCTATCTGCCCTTGTCTGCAAGGGAGGATCTTCCCCAGGAATGGGGAACAAGGCATAGGGCAGCCCTGGGGTTGACTGAACAATGCGATGCCTGGGTAATGATTATTTCAGAGGAAAGAGGGGAAATATCATTTGTCGGGGACCAGGAACTCCAAAAGGTAAAAGATCAAAAAGAATTGTCCATGATTATTGAGGATGTTATACTTGTTCAAAAAGAGGTGCATACAAGTATTAAAGAAAAAATTAAATCCTGGTTTACCAGGCGGTATAAAATAAAGGCAGCTGTTTTTACATTGGTTTTTATTCTGTGGATGGTCCTTGCAGGGCAACAGAATTTTGAAAAAAAAATCGATCTGCCCCTTAATTTTAAAAATATTCCAACAGAACTTATGGTATCCCAGCCAAAGGACCCTAAAATTTCCATTACCTTCCGAGGGCTTAGAAAAGATGTCAGTCTGTTAAATAAAAACAATGTCCTTACTTCTATTGATCTGTTTTCGGCACGACTTGGCACGACTTTTTATAGTATTAATACAGGAAATTTAACCCTGCCCAATGACAGGATTGATGTTGTAAATATCAGTCCTACAAGGATTGAGTTGACATTTGAAAATCGGCCAAAATTAATTCAAAGTGATAAATCTTCTGAGGAAAAAAAATCTAATCTATTGCCTGAATGAAAACCTGATAATTTTTGTGAGCATACTCTCCTCTGGGAACCGAGCACAAGGCCTTTGATCAGCAGCACTCGCCGCTGCCGCAGGAGGCGTTTTCTTTACCCTTTATCCAGACCTGGATAATATAGGCAGCTCAGCCAACACCGGGACTCACAGATATAGCCTTTGAAGGGCAGTTGTTGACACATGCGCCACATTCCATGCAGGCATTGAAATCAACAATATCGGCTTTATTATCTCTCATTTCAAAAACAGCCTGGGGGCAGACCTCTGTACACAAGCTGCAGCCGATACATTTTTCTTTATCAAGTACCAGGGTTGATACATCATCTAAATATCTTAAATCTTTCATGGTGCATCCTTCCGAAATTAGGTTAAAACGCAGAATATATCCAAAGCCCGGATGAAATCACAAGGCAAACCAATTGCACGGGAATGTAACATTTCATTTCTTTTTCAACCCCTGAGGGCGAGGTAAACGGTGTTGCCCCTGTAAAATTCATGGCCAGATAAGAGCTGATGGTTACACTGAATAAAAAAAGCGCCAGGAATCCTGCTACCCCTAAAATAGAAGTGGAAATCAGGGCCAAAAGGGGGATGGAAAATACACTTCCGGCAATGATTCCTTTGAGAGCAAATTGTCTGGATGGGATAAAGGGGAGGAGCACGGGGGTAACAAATCCCCCTGAAACTATTCCTGCAATAAGGGCAAAAAAAGATATCACGCCTCTTTCCCAGGCCATGGAAAAAGAAAAAATACCCGGTCCAAAACCTGAAACGATGAACAGGACAAGTGCTGCTATCAGTGCTGGTTTTAACACAATTTGAATTTCCACAGGTGTCAGGATAAACCGTTCATATAAGTTAAAGGTAACCTGTCTCATGTTTTTATCCGCCTTTCTTTTTTTCTTTAAAAAGGCAGGGATATCATTTGCACGTATCGGGCCATATACCACCCTGAATCCAGATAGTTTTTTAACATCCCCTGCTGATACACCCGTTGCTCCCAACTGAGGAACAATGATCCGTTTGTGATCCACTATCTTTTCAAGTTTGCACGCTTTAATTCTGTTCACAAGTTCCAGGGTTGAAAAGGTTCCCTTGCCTGCTGCACACCAAACATTGATCCCTTTTGTATCAAGTACAAGAATCCATGCATTGATGCCCTTAAGATCCTTTCTCAAATGATCAAAGGTCAATTTAAAGTTTGCAGTAACAAGCACCTCACAATTTTTATCTGGGTTCCCAATGCCATAAAGCCCGGGAGCCACCTTGTATTTATTTCGCTTGATACCGCATCTGACATGAAATGTTGAAAAAAGGTCATCTTTTTCAAGCTTTGATTTGATGATGGGAATAACCCCGGCATCGGTTTTCATAAACTTGTCCACATAAGAACACATTTTGTAACCTGGTTTTTCGTAGTCTGCCATGGGGTTGGAATGTTCAGCAGAACAGCTTAAAGCGATTTCATCCATTGAGGACATGATATCTACGCCAGAGGTTGAGATTTTATCCATTTGTTTTTCCATCCCTATAAATTCTGGATATATTGCTTAAATTGATTTAAAACGGTTTTATCCATGCAGAAGTAAGTTATCCTGTTTTCATGTTGATGATATTATTACCGGCCGCAGATTTCAGGTTCACACCAATCCTCAGGGCTTTCAACCCTCGGACATCCGGCATATCCTCCAGATTCATAATTTCAAGGTCGTCATTGAGTTTGCCAATGCTTATGAGAAAATTAATATGTTGCTGGATTGCCTCGCCTTCGGATGGGTTGGAATAGACCACGGCAATCCGACCGGGCTGGGTAAGTCTTTCCCCTGATCCTTTGATCAATGCCTTGTCCAGGCGAGATTTTATGATTTCATGGCGGACATCATAGGCACCATCCACATCAAATCGTTTTTCGTCAAATCTGAATCGGATTGAAAGCGGAGTATGGTTGATCAGGATGAGGTGGCATGTGTCCAGGGGGATTTTTAATTCCGGCTTAACCTGTTCCGTGCGCAAGGCCAGGCCACAGGCAAGCATCAGCTGCCAGAGCGTTAAATCCTTGATATGTAACTTGGCAAGCTTTTGGTGTTCCATCATGGAAGCACCGATATACATCATATAATCTATCCCGTCTGTCTGGCGTTTTTCAAAATAGTGGGGAAAGGTCTGCTGGATCAACTCATCCTCCTGATCTATATAGCTGGACAGGGCTTTGTTTAATCTGGATACACTATTTTCATAATCTTTTCTTTTATTATAAACCATGTCTGTGGATGGATCCAGGGCAGAGTTATAGATCTCGATCCGTTTTGAAACCTCAGACCCAAGTCCTGTGAGATCATTAAAAAAAGGCACCACTTCATTATTTAGAAGTGAAAACACGGCATTTTCGTCACCAGAGGATATCCCGGATGAGATGCCTTGAATCAGGGTTTTAATTCGGTATTTGAATTCATGTAACAACGGCAAGGGCCTTTGTTTTGAACCTGCTTCCAGTACATCCATGGCCAGGGTCAACTGCTGGGTTAGATCCTGCTGGATCCCTTTGTTTCGGGCCAGAGAAGATCCCCTGATATCGGATTGTCCATAAAAAGGAACCACATCCTTAAAGACAATGGATTCCATTTCTGAGTTAAGGTTGCCATTATGGATTCGTTCCATATGGGCAATGGCAGCCTTTTCAAAACGCCATTCCGCAGAGGGGTGAACGGCCGTGCATTTTTCCTTGATAATTGATTGGACCTGTTTTTGCAGTTGGTCCTGCCCTCTTTTTAAGGCCAGCGAAAATAAAGGGGTGATCTTTTCCAGTAGAATGGTGTTGATGGTGCTCAGGGCATTTGGAGTCCGGGTAAACATTTCCATAAGCCCGATGATTTCTCCCTGAAAGTACAAAGGAGATAAAAGCATGGATCTGATACCGGCCTCCACTGCCTGCTGTTCTGCAGGAACCAGGTCCGGTTTTTTAGCAAGGTCTGGCACATGCAATACAGATCCCTTTTCCACTACCTGCATCCAGACCGATCCCCGGAGATCTTCAAGGTTAATGTGATGGGAATTGGCAAACAGACAGTTGATCTTGGAGGCACAGTCATTTTTAAGGATCATGACCTGATCTCCTTGAAGCGCTCCAATACCTATGGATAGGTCCGGCCGCCGGAAAATAGCCTGAAGTCGTGATTCCAAAAGTTTTATTCCATCTGAAGAAAAAATGGAATGCTGCTCAATCAGATCCCTTTTAAAGGCTGAAATAACCTCAGACTCGGTGATATCCATGGCCCGCACAATGGTAAATCCCGTGAATTCAAATTTATTTAAATCAATGTACCTGCTTAAAACGTCAATGTCAGAAATATGATTGCTGATCATAGCTTTGTCATCTTCTGAAAGTTTTTTTGGTGAATCAAGTGACTTTATCTGGACAAATTGAAAATCAGGGGTGAAACTATAGTAACGGTCCAGACCGGTTTTTTCTTGCGGTATTTTTTTTATATTCATAGTATCGAACCGCTGGCAGTTAAAATCATAAATTCGTTCCAGCACTAAAGAATATATATCCACCAGTTTTTTTGATTTCTCTGCTTCAACGATTTCCTTGAGGTCTTCTTTGATAAAATTGTTATTGCCGAGAAGCAGTCGTTGGAATTCCGGGGTCACAAAAAAAGGCTCAGATGTACAGGGAGTAAAGGCTCCCATGATGTCAGTGCTAAAGGATGCCGGAGGAAATATGGCACTCATCAAAGGGATCATGATATCATGATATTTAATTAAGACTTTAATATCCTTGATAGGACCTATTATTTCCGGGATCTGACTGATTTTGCTTTTCAGTTCCAAGAACATTGATGCCATGTGGGAATATTTTGGCACCAGATTTTTTTCCCAAAAGGCCAGCAGCGGGTCAAGACTGACGACAGACCTGATGGAATCTACCCTGAAAGATGGGGGTGCGATACTATTTTTCATTATGAAGACTCCTTTAATTAATGAATCCAGAATAATCATTGGGAAAATAATGTCAACACTGCATACCAGGGTGCCCCATCAACTTTCGAGTTCGATGTTAGGCTAGGGTATAGGAGCAAGATAAAAAACTATCGGCTAAAGCTGGCCTTTTCTCAAGTTTTTATAGCCTTCCAGCTTGATGTGCTTAAGATCACATTTTTTCTTGATAATTTTGGCTGCTGCAAGGTTTAATTTTTTTTGCCTGATATCCACCTTTACATTAAATCCGCAGTTAAACGGTCCCAATCGAATGGTATCTTCAACTCCATCATAGGTGTCATATATTTTTGTGTATGGATGGGCAAAAAGCCATCGCAGCTGCAACGTTGTGACAGTATGCCCTGAAAGGCTGTCCATAAATCCTTCCAGATCCAAAAGGTCCTGGTCTGTAAGATTGTTCCAGCCAAGGATAACATTGGCATTGACCTTGAAGCCGGTTTGCATACAAAATTCAAGGGTTTCAAGAACCTCACTCATTATGGTGCCTTTGTTCAAATATTTCCACATCCGGTCCGAGGGAAATTCAATGCCAAATCCCAATGTGCAGGTTGGGATTTTTTTATCAAAGTTTTTAACGGCCTGTTTTAGGGCATTGGTCTCGGCTTTGGCTGCCCGCATAAAGAACCGGTATTCAATATCATCTCCCAGGGGCAGGTTTGGAAGAATGGCTTTAATGTGTTCAGGTGTAATGGAGCCTGTGTTGAGACGGACAATTTTGTGTCCTTTAAAGTCAAGATTATTAAATTCAAGGTCCAGGTTTTTGCGTTTTCTGAAATGTTCCGAGCAATGCTGGGCAATGGAGCAGAAAGGGCATTTTTTCCAATAGCATTGATTTTCAAGGGTATAGGAAAAATAAATTTTGCTGTTTTCCGGGATGGATTCTGGAATCTCAAGTTTCCATTTTCCTGAAAACTCCGGTACGTTGAAGAGGCTTTCAACACTTTGGCCTGTGAGTATCAGGTTGGACGGCAGCTCTTTTTCCACCTTGAAGTGGACGGAATTCCATTTGTTGTGGCTGATACTTCGTTCAGAAGCCACTGGCCCGCCAACAATGAAACGTATATCAGGGTTTTGGATTGACCAGGTATAGGCCTGATATAAATGGTTGATATAACTGGCGCTGACATAGACTATTCCCTTTTTTATGGGAAGGGGAATATCCTGATAGGTTTCTTCCAAATACCACTTGTCATTGTCTTCTTCATGCGACATCCAGTAAAAGTCCCCTTTTTCTTTACACAGGTCCCAGGTATCGGAAAATCCATTGCAAAGGTCAAACCAGCCGCTTTTTGTTTTGTTATAAAATTGAATAAACAAGGTATCTTTCATTTTGATATATCCATTTTTTTGTTCCCTGTTTCAGATTGATAATTAATTTTTAAAGTTAAACCCGGGTTGTGCCAGGATCAGTTTTTTGGTGTAGGCATGTTGAGGATCTTTAATAACCTTGTCCGCGATTCCGGTTTCAACAATAACCCCATTGTGAATTACCGCAATTCGATCACACAGGTATCTTGCTACAGCCAGGTTGTGAGTGATAAAAAGAAAGGTCATTTTAAATTTTTTACGAATATCCAGCAATAATTGGAAAAGCTGGATGGCAATGGTGGCATCCATCATTGAGG
>JAQICW010000130.1 GCA_027858355.1 Desulfobacula sp. | reverse complement strand
TTTCGGCTGGGAACACAGGCCCGGGGTGATAGTGACTATAGTAAAAATTGACAAAACAACAACAAATAGCCACGCGTTTCTCATCATTTTATTGGGCTTCAAAATACAACTCCTTTATATGGTTCTAAAAATCATGTTTTTTTATTTTGGCAATTATATACATCATACAACGCAATCAAACAACTCTTTTAAACAGCTTTTCCATTTCAGCTTTTTGTATGATTATCATGGTCGGTCTTCCATGGGGGCAATGCATTGGGTTATCACATTTTTCAAGATCTTCAAGGAGTTTTTCCATTTCCTTTATATTCATAGATTTATTTGCCCGGACAGCGCTGTGGCAGGACATCAAAATCAGGCATTCTTCAAGCCAGTTTTCTTTTGAAAAATCATTTTTATCTTTAAGAATTTTTTCTATGATTTCTATTATGATGGGTTTTACTTCTTTTTCATCGATGATGGACGGGATGGATTTTATTACAAATGTATTTTTGCCAAAAGGCTCGATAATAATACCAAGACCGGCCAGATCCCTGGAAATATCAACAAGGATATCTGATTCCTTAAAATTGAATTCCAGGATTTCCGGAACCATCAAATTCTGGCTTATCACTTCAAGGGAGAGATATCTTTTTTTTAAGGATTCATAAACAATCCTTTCATGGGCTGCATGCTGGTCAATCATCATCAACCCTGCTTCTGATTCAGCCAGGATATAAGTTCCCATCACCTGGCCAAGTATTTTCAGAGTATTGGGTTCTAAAAAGGAGTAAACAGAAGGGGAAGGGCTTCCCGCCTTCTGTTCAATGCCTTTCTCTTTTTGAGCATAGCCCAAGCTTGAATCTATACCCCATTCAAAGACGGATTGCTCAACTTTATGAAAAGAATCCTTTACACTTTCTTTTGTGCTGCCTTGATACAGATCCTGCGACCTATTCTCAATTGCTCTGGATTTTAAAGGCCCTGTAAAATTTTCTTGGGATTTTAAAAGCATTTTCCCTATTTCCTGTGCTACAGTCTGATAGACCCTTTGATGATCAAAGAACTTAATTTCACGTTTGGAAGGATGAACATTTACATCCACCTGGTCAAAGGGAATTTTAATAAACAGGACAGCTAAAGGAAATCTGCCTTTCATTATTCTTTCTTTATACCCCTGAAAAATTGCAGAAATAAGTCCCCTGTCATAAATCAGCCTGTTGTTCACAAAAAGAAAAATCTTTGAAGAACTGCTGCGGACAACCTTTGGATCAACAGCAAAACCGTTTATATCCATAAAATCATCTGCGTACTCTATCTTGTAAAGATTTTTGGAAACATCTTTTCCCAGTACATTTATAGATCGTTGGAACAGATCATCAGACAATGAAAAGTTCTTTACCAGGTTCTTGTTTAAAAACAATCTGAACTGGATATGAGAATTTCCAAGGGCCATACCAGATATCATATCGGCAATATGACTTGTTTCAGTATTATCGGATTTTAAAAATTTCTTTCGCGCCGGCGTATTAAAAAAAAGATTCTTCACTTCCACCATGGTTCCAACGGGCGCTCCTGCATCAGACACATCCCTTATTTTACCGCCCACAATATCAATTTTTGTTCCAATATCAGATTTTTTTGTTCTTGTCACAAGGGTAAATTTTGACACGGATGCAATGGAAGGAAGAGCCTCTCCCCGAAATCCCATGGTTGAGATGGAAAAAAGGTCTTGTTTGGTAAATATTTTACTTGTGGCATACCTTTCAATGGATAAAAGCGCGTCGTCCTTTGAAAGACCGCAGCCGTTATCTGAAATCCGGATTAAAGATTTCCCCCCTTTTTCAATTTCCACGCTTATACTTGTGGCGCCGGCATCAATACTGTTTTCAACAAGCTCCTTAACAATGGATGAAGGCCTTTGTACCACTTCACCTGCTGCAATCTGATTGGAAAGGATTTCAGGCAGGATTCTAATGGTCGTCATTCTTTACAAACCTTAATAAAAACTGGGAATCTTTCGGACTTAAATCAAATTGAAAGCTGGCATCATCAACTAATTTGGAAAGTTTAATATCAGGATTTTCCTTTCTCTTCTCTGAAATCCATTTGATCGCTTTTTTCAATTTCTCTCCTTTTGGTTGCAGTGTTGACATACTTTATCTCCTTTTATTTAGATTTGAGTTCACCACTCACCACTCACCACTCACCATTCACAATTCAAATCTCACATCTCACATCTAACTTAATTGTCTTTTCAAATCCATAGCCTGCCCTTAAAAGCGACAATTCATCAAATCGCCTTCCCATCATCTGGATGCCGATGGGAAGCCCTGCCGAAGAAAAGCCTGCCGGGACGGATATCCCGGGAATACCTGCCATGTTGGCAGAAAGCGTAAAAATATCTGTCAAATACATGGTTAATGGATCATCCATTTTTTCACCAATCTTAAATGCAGGAGCAGGCGCCACAGGAGACAGGATAAAATCACAGGCATCAAAGGCCTTTGAAAAATCCTCCATGATCAAGGTTCGAACCTTTGAGGCCCTTCCATAATAAGCATCATAGTAACCAGCTGAAAGCGCCTAGGTCCCGATCATGATTCTTCTTTTCACTTCCGGTCCAAACCCTTTTGACCTGGTTCTTTTATACATATCAACAAGATCATTACACACTTTTTCCCTGAAACCATATTTAACCCCGTCAAATCTGGCAAGATTGGAGCTGGCTTCACTGGGCGCGATAATATAATAGGCTGCAACAACATAGTCAGTATGGGGCAGAGATATTTCTTTAATTTCAACCCCCATATCCTCAAGAATCCGCCTGGCATCATTAAAGACATTTTCAACTTCAGGGTCAATGCCGTCAACACACAAATATTCTTTTGGAATTCCTGCTGTCATTCCTTTTAAGGAACCCTTTTCAAATAGATCAAAGGCTTTGGTAAAATCAGGCACATCAACCTTTGCACTGGTGGAATCCATTTTGTCATTTCCAGATATGATATTCAGCAATATTGCCGCATCTTTAACATCTTTAGCAATGGGGCCGATCTGATCAAGGGAAGATGCATAGGAAACCAGTCCAAACCTGGATACCCTGCCATAGGTGGGTTTAAGACCCACCACCCCGCAATGGGACGCTGGCTGGCGGATGGAACCCCCTGTATCCGTCCCAAGGGCAGCGCAGCAAAACCCGGCTGCCACGGCTGCAGCAGATCCCCCGCTGGAACCACCAGGCACATAGGCTTTATTCCAGGGATTGGCCGTAATTTTATAAGAAGAATTTTCAGTTGAAGACCCCATGCCAAACTCGTCCAGATTGGTTTTGCCGATAATGACAGCACCATTTTCCTTTAATTTTTTAACAATTGTACCATCATATTGCGGAATAAAATTATTAAGAATCTGTGATCCGCAGGTTGTTTTTATTCCCTTGGTACACAAAAGATCCTTTAATGCAATGGGCACACCCGTTAATGGCAAAATTTTGTTGTCGCAAATATCCTTGTCAGCTTTTCTGGCCTGTTCAAGGGCCATGGTTTTATCAATAGTTATAAATGCACCTATTTCATCATCATATTTTTCAATGCGGTCAAGCAGGGCAGATGTCAACTCAAAAGAAGAAATTTGATGGTCACAAAGCAATTTCCCAGCTCTTTCAATGGTCAGTTCGTGGTATTCCATTCTATCTTTTCCTTATTCTCTCATACCTGTGAATTATTTAACAATCCAAGTATTTAACTACCAAAATTATTTAACCACCCAAATTATTTAACAATCCAATTATTTAACAATCCAATTATTTAACAATCCAATTATTTAACAATCCTGGGAACAATATAAAAATCCTCATCCCTTTGCGGTGCATTGGCAAGGGTTACACAAGGACCTGGTGATACTTTCAATTCATCATCCCTTAACACATTATTCATAAAAGCCGCTCCTGAAGAAAGCTTGACCCCCTCAACATCTACATCTTTGAGTTTATCAATATATCCAAGGATATGGCTCAGCTGTTCAGCCATTTCCTCTTTTTGCGATGTATCAACCTCCAACCGAGCAAGGTGGGCAATCTTTGCAACTTCATTTGTTGATATCTTCATCATTATCCTTTTTTATGATCTATTTTTATGATTTGGGCATTGATCCTGGCTTTATTTAATTTATCTTTCATTTTTTCAGCTTCTTCCCAATTTGCAAAGGAACCCGTTCTCACCCTGTACCAGGTAACGCCATCTTTTTCACTTTTTTCACGGTAAGAAGGGAATCCTTTTTCATCAAGCAGGGCCATTTGAGAAATAGCATCTTTAAACTCTTTAAAGGCTGCAATCTGAATCGTGTATATTCCCTTGTCTGTTTTAAGGGGTTCATTTGCTCCAATATCTGCCGGAACCTTTTGAGTCATCTTTTTAAACGTTAATTTTTTTCTGCTGATCTTTGGTGGAAGGATATCCGGGGTAACACTTGTTTGCTTTTCCAGCGTTTCTGTTTCAGGTAATTCAGTCTCAGGTAATTTTGTTTCAGATATTTCTTTTTTAGGCATAATTTCCAAAGGTTTATTTTTGGAAAGCACGCTTTCTTCACGCACAGGTCTATCCAGGACATCATAAAATTTTAGATCCATTTTTTGGGGGACGTCTTTTTTTTCCCCGAATTCATTGGCAATGATTTCAAGCCTTTTTTGAAATTCATGGGTATCAAAAGTTACAGGAGAAGTGCCGCGCCCTACCATGATGCCCAATAAAAACATCCATCCGGCAATAAATATGTAAATTAAATATTTTAAAATCCCTTTAAAGGATATCATTTTTACATTCTTTCAGGTGCATTAACCCCAAGAAGTGTCAACCCGTTTCTAATGACTTTTTTTACGCCTAAAACAAGGCTTAACCTGGCCAGGGTTAATTCCCGATTGTCTGTAATGACCTTGTGCCTGTTATAATAACCATGGAATACAGATGCAAGACCCATCAGATATGTAAAAATCACATGTGGATGCAATGTTTGAGCACTTTTTTCCACATTGGCCTTAAATGTATCCAGAATTTTTATAAGATTAATTTCTTCGACAGCATCCAGTAAATTCAGATTTTCACCCTTATTAAAATCAATATCCTGAATAATATTTTCCTGTTTTGCCTTTAACAGAATCCCCGTGATTCTGGCATGGACATATTGGACATAATAGACAGGATTATCTGAATTTTTCTGCTTGGCAAGTTCCAGATCAAAATCAAGACCAGAATCATAACTGCGGCTTAAAAAAATAAACCTTGCAGCATCCTTGCCCACTTCATCAACAATATCTTTTAATGTGACAAAGTCACCAGCCCTTTTGGACATCTGAAATGGTTTGCCGCCTCTCAGCAGATTCACCAGCTGGACCAATATCACTTCAAATTGTTTGCTTTTTCTTCCTGACGCAACAACAGAGGCATCAATTCTTTTGATATAGCCATGGTGATCTGCTCCCCAGACATCAATAACCCGGTCAAATCCGCGCTCATATTTTTCCATGTGATAGGCAATATCAGAAGCAAAATAGGTGTTCAGCCCGTTATTTCTGACAACCACCCTGTTTTTCTCATCACCAAAATCCTGTGTTCGAAACCAGAGCGCACCATCTTCTTTATAAATCAAATCCTTTGATTTAAAGTCTTCAATGGTCTTTTGTACCCGTCCTGAATCATACAGGCTCTGCTCGCTAAACCAGTGGTCAAATGTAACCCCAAAACTTGATAAATCTTCTTTTATATTGACAAGAATTTTCTTTGCTGCAAATTTTGCACAGGCATCAATGGCTTCCTTTTCATCCCTTTGGATAAAGTCATCGCCTTCTTTTTCAAGGATTTTTCCGGCCAGATCTTTGATATAATTGCCCTGATAACAATCATCGGGAAACTCAATTTCCTTGCCAGTTTTTTGCAACAGCCTCAGCCAGACAGATGTTCCCAGGGTTCTTATCTGGCGCCCGGAATCATTAATATAATATTCTTTTTGAACATCAAACCCGGCAAAACAAAGAATATTCCCGACAGAATCTCCAACGGCAGCCCCCCTGCCATGCCCTACATGCAATGGACCTGTGGGATTTGCACTGACAAATTCCACCTGCACCTTTTCATTTCCCCCCATATCTGAGGCACCATATCTTTTGTCCTGTTCAAGGATCCGGTCAACCACTGGATGCCATGCTTTATTGGAAAGAAAAAAATTAATAAATCCAGGACCTGCTATCTCAACCTTTTCAATCAAATTTGCTGTTTCACCCGAGATTTCTTCCTGGGCCTCACCCAAAGTTTCAATTGATGATACCAGGCTCTCAGCAATTTTTCTGGGCGGCATTTTCTGGATGGCGGCTGAAACCATTGCAAAATTTGTGGAAAAATCTCCATGGGAAGGATTCCGGGGCTCCTCTATTTCCATTTCAGGGACATGATCAGATGGCAGCAAACCATTTTCAAATCCTTTTTGAGCAGCATTGAGCACAATTGTTCTAATCTTATGTTTCATTATCAACTCTAATTTTCGTGTTCAGAAATATCTTCAGGGGTGAAATTCGGTCTGTCATCTTCAGAGTCTATTTCTTTTATCTCATCTTCACTGGTTTCCCCATCTTCCTCCAGTATCTTATCAATCTCGACATCATCATCTTCCAGTTGAAATTCTTCTTCCTTTGGAAAAGCTTCGATATCATTATATTCAATGATAATTTTTTCCTGGGCATCATTTTTAAAAAATTCAATCATGCTCTCAAAAAGCTTATTGCAAAGGTCAGAAGTGGGGAAAAAGCTTCTCCTTCTTATAAAATCGGAAAAAGGCAGGAAGCCTTCCTCATAAGCTTTTGTCATCTCTTTAAGACTGTATTCTTCTTCATGGAGCAGCAAAACAACACCTGGATCCACTTCACTGGATTCCAGAATTATTATCTTGTCAGCTTTCATGTGTTTTTCAAATCTTATTTTCTGTCTCATCCATTATCTCCTGTAAAATTTGGGTTAACCTAAAACTTCTTAATATAGCTCAACTGATCTTCCTGTCAATGATAAGATGAATTTTACCTGATCCTACTATTTGGCACAAGTTAGGTCTTGACCTGTTTTTGACAAGATGATATAAAATCGGGGTTCATTTCGGAGGAGTGGCCGAGTGGCTGAAGGCGGCGGTCTTGAAAACCGTTAAGTGTCAAGCTTCGTGGGTTCGAATCCTACCTCCTCCGCCAGTTTACAAAATACGGAGAAATGGCCGAGTGGCTGAAGGCGCTCGCCTGCTAAGCGAGTAAGGGTGTTGTTACCCTTCTAGAGTTCGAATCTCTATTTCTCCGCCACAAATAACAATCTTAGGAATTAAAAGCTGTAGCTTTTAATTCCTTTTTGTTTTCTATGAAGTCAAAAATGGTATCACTCTTGTTTTTATAAGGTAATTTGATTAAATATTAAAGGAATGCATCCTTTCCCAGAGCGCTTGCTCCTTTGAAAAATGATTAAACTCTTTTATCATTTTTGATGTTTCTTTAAGCGGAACATAGTATGGCGCACCTTTTTCATCGATTGAAGGGATAATATCCCTTGAATTAGAATATTGATCAGCTGATTCTTTCCACCACTGGGGATGGAGTGCCTTGAACCCATATTGTTCTTGAAATTCAGTTTTATGATTATAAATATAGCTGCCCGGGTAATAGGAGAATCGTTGGTATTTTATCCTTAAGTATCCACCCTTAAGATCTGGGCAAACCTTGTCTGTAAAAAAGTATTTAAATTCTTCATAGGTTTTTTGAGTTTCACCCGGATGGTTAAAAATCATAAACATATCATGTAAAATTCCATATTCACTGCATGCTTTTGATATGTTTAAAAAGTTATCCAGAAAAGATTCAGGGCTTATGGTTTTTCTCATGATCCTGAGCATGGTCTTTGATAAGGAATCAATTCCAAAATCGATCTTAATTTTCAATTTTGATAAAAGTTTTATATCCTCTTCATCCACCAGATCAACTCTGGTTTCTAACCAGAAATAAAGATCCAGGTCT
>JAQICW010000101.1 GCA_027858355.1 Desulfobacula sp. | reverse complement strand
GATTTTATACCTTCACCAACAATTAAGGAACAATTGGAGAAACCTCCTACAGAGAACTCTCTTTCAATGCTACCCATTTTTTCTTCAACAAAACTTGAGGGTTTAACCGTAGAAGATTTACATCCTGACTTTCATTCATCTACCAAATTTATAGATATTCTTTTGTCCACTCGAACCTCTCATGTGCTAAGAACTACAGGTGTAAAAACAATTGGAGAGATTCTGCTTATACCGGGACCTGAGTTTTTAACTTGGAAAAATTTTGGTAAAAAAAGCTTGAATGAACTCAAGGTCATTGTTCGTTCCCTTTGTCTGCCCGGAAAAAAATTACCCACTGCTGATGTAAATAATTCGGGTTTCATTGATTACACAAGCTATGACGATATGATTTCAAGTTTTGTTGAGGACTGTTTGAAAAACAAACGAGATCAGGAGTTATCCAAGAAAAGATTTTGCTTTCAAACTGGAAAGATTCCAACTCTCGAAGAACGCGGACAATACTTTGGAATCACAAGAGAGCGCGTAAGGCAAATAGTTAGTAAGAACTCCCGAAAATTTAAACATAGAGTTAATTTGAATAAGCTGGAAAAGTTTTGGCTAACGCTTGATCATGTTGTTAAAAATGGTGGAGGAATTATTTACATAGGGGCGCTGCCAATTGCCCTGCAAATCGAATTCAATTGGCCTAGCACCCCATATTTTCTTGCGTTAGGACAATTGCTTGTTTTGAGGGAACCAGCAGCTATTCAGTATAAAGAGGACCGAGATCTTATCACCGCAGAATGCGAGTGTCTTTCCTGTGATCAAGTGTTAAAGTATCTGAATGACTTGGATTTTAACGGACATGAATCATTCCATATTGAGGTTGTCGGAGTCAAACTCAGTGCTCATTGTCAAACCCAATGCCCTTGGAATAAATCGGTAAAAATATTTCATAAAGCTTTTATCGAACGGTTGATTGATCAGAGTGAAGGGCGTTTGGTCCTGCATAAGGATCTGGTTTTGTCACGTAGCAACTGGCTTAATAGATATAGTAAAAAATTTGAAGATGTTGCCTGTAATATTCTTGAATGCTATGGGAAACCCATGCATTTTAGTGAAATTGCCGATCATATTCGTAGTCAAAATCAAAATTTTAAAGAAATGTCAGACCACAATGTTCATGCTTCAATCATACGTTATGATAAATTTAAAATTTTCAGCAGGGGCACTTATGGGCTGAAGTCCTGGGGGCTCAAGCGGTATCGTTCCGTCTCAAGTGCAATTGAAGAATTCATCGATGCCACTGGGCTGCCACAACGAAGACAGGCTATTATAAATCATCTTGCGGGAGAATTTAACGAAGGAAATATAACTGCGGCTCTCTCAACTGAAGTACGGTTTAAGGGTATCGGGGAGGGGTTCTATGACCGGTCGCAAACCTGGCAGCAACGTACTTTTGATGAATTTTTCCGACTTTTACCAGAATCAATGATTGAATTTGCCCGGTATCTTACAGGCCGGAATAATACCTCATATAAGCTTGTGATGGCATTTGTTTGTATTCGTAGCATGGATGAACACGGTGCCATTTATCTTTCGAAACTCAAGAATAGTTTTTACAATTTTTACCTTTCCCGACATAAAAAAGGGTTGGGAGTGGAGGTCAATACGGCTGCAATGAGTCGTATCGGGGAATTGACTGAAAATGAAATCAAAAACCAAGCCTGCAAAAGACCTTTAGTGAGTTTTTTGAAATCCCCTTTTTTTGTCTTGTTTTCCCAAAATGGCAGAAAAATGAGGCTTGCAAATTTCCTTGCCACAGAACTTGGCAGTCCTTCGGTCCGGGATGTCATGCTCATCCTACTCCTTAAGGCCATTGATGATTATTATCAAAAAAATCTTCCCATGACCATTACCTATGAGCAAAAACCGGAAATACCACTCAAAATTCAAGAAATTTCTTCTTTAGAACTGGTGGAGAATGGTTGTTCAAAGGTCTTGTCCGGTGAAATGAATGCAACTATAAATATTAAGAAAAAAAGTCGGGGCAAGATCAGACTATGAATAAGCAAACCGGAAAAAGAGCATGGTGGTGTGATGCCTGCCATGTACCGATCCTTGGTGAAAAATGTTTTGCCTGTGGCAAAATGGGCAGAGATCTTTGCGCCGCAACTCTGGTACCTGTTTTCAAGCCGGAGATTCAATATCTTAAAAAGCACATAGACAGTGAGATTCATCCTCTGTTAAAAGAGAGGGAAATCTGGGTGTCACCCGGTAATTATACTTATTATTGTCAAGGTGTGCCTATCTTGAAATTAGCTGCCACCAACGGTTATGTTGAAATTTTAGAGCAAAGCAGAAAATTAAAACCTTTGGGTAGGACCAGAAAAAAATGGCTGATGACTCTACAGCAGGCAAACAGAACCTATATTGAAGAGTTGCAATATGAGGCAGAGGATTTCATCCGCAGAACCGTAAAGTCTTATCAAGACAAAACAACCATGGTCTCTTTTTCAGGAGGAAAGGATTCCACAGTCACATCCCATCTGGTTATGAATGCGCTGGGCCGCAGCGATGTTTTGCATATTTTTGCCGATACCACCATTGAATTCCCTGATACCTATGTCTATTTGAAGGAGTTCCAGCAGCAACACCCATTGACCCCCTTTATCCAGAGTCGGTCCAAATTGGATTTTTTTCAGACAGCCGAAGCAATTGGTCCACCCAGCAGGATTTTGCGTTGGTGCTGTAGCACCCATAAAACCAATCCCCTTTCCAAGCTTATCGACAGCATGAGCCCTGATCAAGGTGTTCTCACATTTGATGGTGTCCGTAGGGCTGAATCTTTGCGGCGTGCATCCTATTCCCGTATTTCTGATAAGCATAAAATTGCCAGAGAGATATTGGGTAGCCCGATCCTATATTGGACTGATTTTGATGTGTGGCTTTATCTTCTATATCATCAATTGTTTTTTAATCATGCATATAGAAAAGGGTTTAGGAGAGTTGGTTGCCTGTATTGCCCGTTTAATAGTTCCTGGTCACAAAAAATGGTTAAATATAGATACAATGGGAAGGGGGAAAAATGGCAAACTTTTTTAACCCTGCAAGCAGAGAAAATGCAACACCCCAATCCTGCCAATTTTATTGATCAGGGTTGGCGGGCCAGAGCCGGTGGCAGGGGTTTGGATCATTATAAAACGGCCATCGAATCGACCCCCTGTTCACTGTCTGACAACGCAGTCATGTACCAGCTTCTCAGTGGAGATATCCAATTGGTTCATCATTTCTTGCGGCCACTAGGCCCCCAGTCCAGGGTGAACAGTGATAAATTTTCTGAAATTTTTCTGATCCATGATTATAAATCAAATGAAATCCTGGCAAGCGTTGAGGTTGGTTATGCGGATCAGGCCATTCGCATAAATTATATAATTCAAAAATATCGACGACTCTTTCAACAGAGAGTTGAAAAACAACTTAAGAAATTACAGGCTTGTATTTATTGTGGGGCTTGCGGCGCAAAATGCAAATTAAAAGCCCTTGATGCAGACGGTATTTTTTGTGTAGACGATAATAAGTGCGTTAGTTGTTTATCATGTGTTAAGCATAGATGCCCTGCAATAGAATCATTGATGAAAAAAGGGAAAGAATAGATGGCAAAATTTGAATTCGGCTTCGAGGAGGCATGGTTTAGATTAATTATAAAAAAACTTCCAGATCATCCAGATCTTTTTTTGCCCAAATCAGTGGAAAAGGCGCAGGCCATCCTCCGCGTTGGAAAACTTAAGGTTGGCGCTGCCCGTGCGTGGGCTGAAGCATCAGGGATCGTTTGTAAAAAGAAAAATAACTTTGTCTTGACTCCTCTGGGGGAAATTATTGCCTTGCATGATTCTGATCTGGAAGAAGATGGTGTTTGGTGGGTCATCCACTATAACCTTGCCCGCTCAGGCAGCCCTGCATGGTTTTATTCTTTTTATTTTAATGAATTTATTTTAGATAGATTTAGTCGCGAACAATTTGAAAAAGAGATACGGACCTATTGGGACAGCACCCATGAAAACCCGATGACAGACAGTGTTTTCCATAAACTGATATTTTCTCCTTTTAAACAGGTTTTTGAGGGCACTAGGCTTGGTGATGTCTTTGGCTTTTTGGAAACAGATGAAGAGGGCAATTATTTGCGTCAATTATCTAATTTTTCACCACTTCCACGGGCAATCCTTGCCTATTCCCTTCTTGATTGGGGCATACAGCAACAAAGACAATCCGTTCATCTTAAAAAGCTTCTTGAGTCAGGGGGAATTGGCAAAATTTTTAGATTGGAACGGGATGTCCTTGATACCTTATTAATAGATATCGGAGAATATTATCAGAAACAGATTGGCTGGATCAGCCATACGGCCGGACTCAATTCTGTTTCAATTATGGAAGTCGATCCCCTGGTCTTGATCAGTGCCTATTACCACGAACTCGATGGAGAAAAGCCATTAAAAGCAATCGCTCTGGGAAAAGAAGAGGTGGCCGGGGTTTTAGATAAATAAACCTTATTAAGGATAAGGTATATCATGGATGTTAATGAACGGGAATTAAGCTTTCAGCATCTGGTGGGCATCATCTACAACGTCCACCAAGAGCTGTCATCTAATGCCAGCAAAGCCGTAAATGTGAGTTTGACCTTAAGAAATTGGTTAATTGGCTGTTACATCAGTGAATATAAGCTATGTGGCGCTGATCGGGCAAAATATGGGGAGCAACTTTTAGCAGAACTGGCCAAAAAATTGAGCGATCTCAGTAATTGTAATAGGCGCCAACTATACCGTTATCTGAGGTTTTACCGTTTTTATCCCCAAATTGTGGGGTCACTGCCCCCACAATTTAGAAAACATCTACCGCAAAACTTTGATGAACAAAAAATGGGGACAGTGTCCCCACAAATACATTCATCCGGTGAAATACTGTTACAAAATCTTTCTTACAGTCATATCGATCTTTTAGTGGATATCGATGACGGGATTAAACGAATTTTTTATGAGATTGAATGTATCCAGAGTCATTGGTCCGTTCGTGAGTTAAAACGCCAGTTAGGCAGTCTTTACTATGAACGGTCCGGTTTGTCTTTGGACAAGAAAAAACTTTCTTCGTTGATCAGTAGCCATGCCGAAAAAACAGATTATAAATTGGCGATTCGTGATCCGTATGTGTTTGAATTTCTGGGTCTTAAACCAAGGGAAGTGATGAGTGAAACCCATCTCGAGGGTCAACTGATTGAAAAAATTCAAGAATTCTTGTTGGAAATGGGTCATGGCTTTTGCTTTGAATCCAGACAAAAACGAATTCTTATCGGTGATGAACATTTTTTTGTGGATTTGGTCTTTTATCACCGCATTCTTAAATGCCATATCCTTGTAGAATTGAAACTTGAAAGTTTCAGTCATGAAAACGTTGGCCAACTCAATACATATGTAAGCTGGTTTAAAAGCAACATGATGGACAAAGGAGACAACCCTCCAATTGGCATCCTGCTTTGTACAGAGAAAAACCATGCTCTTGCTGAATATGCCCTTGCCGGTATGGATAATAAGCTCTTTGTTTCTAAATATATGCTGCAACTGCCAAAAAAGAATGAGATGGAAAAATTTATTGAAGAAAAAATTAAAGAAATAGGACCATGACTCATGTCAATTCATGAACAATTACTTGGGAAATGGCAGCAATGCCGTGAAAAACGCTACCCGGTGTTACTTATTATTACTGGGCCTTTGGACACATTGTTTCCAACCGAGCTTGTGGAAAAATTTGCTGAAATTTCTAAAGCACAACTGTTCAATTTTAACAACCGTTATCAAAACAGACTTGATGAATTTTTAACCTGGCAGACGGTCCGAGATGAAATTTATGCGGAGGCAAATGATCAAGCTGTGATTGTCACTGAACTCGAACCATTCTATGCCAAGTGGCCAATAGATGAAAGGTTTGCTTTTTTTAAAAATATCATCAGAAGCGAGCCGAGTCATGGAATAGTCATCATCATCAATTGCCAGGAAGATTTGAGTGATCTAAAACAAATAGAGGAAAACAGCAGAGGGCTTATTTGGTCGCCATCCAGATAGTTTCGAGTGGTCCATGGTCAAATGGTAGAAATAGATTTTTGATAAACATTAGAGGAAAAGCATGGTAACTGAAAATTTAAGTGATTTTATCCATATATCTCCTGGTTTTAAGGCAGCTGTTAATCTGAAAAATGATCGTAACAACCTCCCAAAAGTAGCCGGTTTTATCCCCACTGAGGTGGCAAGAGAAATTATTCTTGATTTTGGTAAAAAGCTTCATCCAGGAAGTGATTTGCGATCCAGGATCATAATGGGAACCTATGGTACAGGGAAAAGTCATCTTGCTTTGGTTTTGCTCAATTTTTTCGACCTGTGCCATTGAGAAATAACGTAATATCAGTGGTTTAATAAATTTTTTGTAACATACCTAAATAATAATCAATATCGGGGGTAGACATTTTAATCAATAGAGCATAGATTTA
>JAQICW010000756.1 GCA_027858355.1 Desulfobacula sp. | reverse complement strand
CCTGGATTTTAAAATATCCGGATGGATAATATTTTCCTATTTCCATTACATTGGAACAGATGTTTTCGAGAAAGGCACGGTCATGACTGACAACAATAAATGAAAATCTGGCAGTCTTTAAAATTTCTTCAAGCCATAAAATACCATTAATATCAAGATGATTGGTAGGCTCGTCCAGTAAAAGGATATCTGGCTGGCAGCACAGGGCCCTGGTAATGGTAAGCCTTTTAACCCATCCGCCGGATAAATTTTTTGACATTAGATTTGCATCTGTAAATCCGCCTTTTCCCAGTGAAGTTTGAACAATTTTATGCTGCTCTTTTTCATCAAACGGGCTGTCTTTTATGCTGTGGTATAAAATTTGTTCTACAGTTTGGTCCGGATTAAGCTGATCTTCCTGGGGAAGATAAATAACTCTTAAACCGGTTTTGGTAATAAACTCTCCTGTATCTGGTTGGGTAATATTTGCAATGAGTTTTAAAAAAGTGGATTTGCCGGATCCGTTCATTCCAATAAGCCCCAGCTGCTCATTTAATTTAAAATCAATAGAAAGATCATGGAAAAGGGTATCATCTCCATAGGTTTTTGAAACATTTTTTAAACTGAAAACAAGACTCATGACGGTTGTTCTTTGTTATTGGCTTGATGTTTAATCTGCCTGTATACCCTTATCATTTTGATGGGAAAACTGATGAACAAAGTTAAACTGATCAATATGACAAAGCTTGCTGCAAAAAATGTCATTATAAAACTGAAAGGATCATTTAAAGAATAAGATCCTGTCATCAAATCAACTCCAAAGACCAGAAAAAAGCCGGACAAAAGGGTCATGATAATTTGCACCAGCCACCACGTATATTTCATATAAAACAATTCCTTTTTAAAAAACGTAAAAGGGTTTAAAAACAGGGCAAGTCTACAGTGTTGCCATGAAAAAATCAAATCCATTTATAAAGCTGTTGATTTGTATTATCAAGGCATTATAGTGTCCTTAATAAAAAGATAAAAAAACAGGAGCTTTATTATGAGAATCCTTGTGGTGGAAGATGATTTAAAAATTGCAGAATTTATTCAAAAGGGCCTCAAGACATCCGGGTTTGCAGTTGATCATGCCACAACAGGAAACCAGGGGCTTGAAATGGCTTTTGCAGCGCCCTATGATACACTGGTTGTGGATATCATGCTGCCGGAACTGGATGGCATCTCCTTAATCAAAAAAATCCGGGCAGAAAAGAACAATACCCCTGTCATTATTTTATCTGCCAGGAACCGGGTGGATGATCGGGTTAAAGGTCTTCACGCCGGTGCAGATGATTACCTGACAAAACCTTTTGCTTTTTCAGAACTTCTTGCAAGGATACAGGCATTGATCAGGCGGGTCGGGAATGTTACAGATCCTGTAAATCTTGCCTATGCTGACTTGAGCCTTGATATTCTGAAGCGTCAGGTAAAAAGGAAGAATGAAACCATTGAATTGCAGCCCCTTGAATTTTCCCTTCTGGAATATTTGTTGCGGAACAAGGAGCGGGTTGTTTCAAGAACCATGATCATGGAACATGTATGGGATTATAATTTTGATCCAATGACCAATGTTGTTGAAGCAAGAATCTGCAGGCTCAGGGATAAAATTGATAAAGACTATGAACCCAAATTGATTCATACCGTTCGCGGTGCCGGGTATGTGCTGAAAGAATAATGCGTTATAAACTTTTTAATACAATTGCTTTTAAATTAACACTCTGGTTTACAGGAATTTTTACAATCTGTTCCGGTTTTGCCTTTGTATTATTCTATTTTCTTGCCACACAAACCATTCAGGCTCAGGTGGACCAGGAACTTATGGATAATGCATCTAAATTTTCTGCTGTTATTCACAGAAATGGTTTAATGGGTGCAAGGGAACTGGCCGTGGTAGAAGCCCAGGCAGCCGGAGAAAAACTGATATTTTTCAGGCTTTTATATCCAACAGGAGAAGTATTTGCATCTTCCCATATGTCCTATTGGAAACAGGTTAATGTCAGCGAGAATACCCTGCAAACCCTTGTTCTGAAGAAAAACCCCGTGTTTGAAACCATTCTTATTCCATCCACCAGAAAAAAAATAAGAATTCTTTATAGCTATGTGGCTTCCAACGCCATCTTACAGACCGGAATAGCCATGGATTCTTCCATTAAATTTTTATCAGCATTTAAAAAAGTTTTTATCGGTGCAATGGGCTTTATCATCATTTTTTCCGCAGTATCTGGCTGGCTTCTGATTAGAAAAGCCTTGTCTGGGGTGAAAACCATTACAGGAACAGCTCAAAATATTACGGGTACAAGCCTTGAGGCAAGGGTTGAGACAACCGGCAATAAAGATGAACTTGATCATCTGGCCATTACATTTAATGCCATGCTTGACAGAATAGAAGAGCTTGTAAAAAATATCAGGGAGATGAGTGATAATATTGCCCATGATTTAAAAAGCCCCATTGCAA
>JAQICW010000680.1 GCA_027858355.1 Desulfobacula sp. | reverse complement strand
AATGAAACATGTGATTAGCAGTTTTTGTCAATTGGTGTTCCTGTTGGTCGTCTTATCCGGCTGTAATTTCATCAAGCAGGAAATGGCAACAGCTCCAGGACATGTACTCGGGTTGAATCAGGGTGATGGCAGTTCCCAGAAGGTTGTCACTTTTAATGTGATTGGTAAAGGATTGGAATCTGAAAAGGCTTTAACCAAAGGAGAGGCAAGACTCATGGCTGAACGTGCAGCAGTGGCGGACGGGTATCGGCTGCTGGTAGAAAAGGTGAGGGGGGTCTATGTGGATGCATTCATGAAAGCAGGATTTGGCACAGTTAATCAGGACATGATTACTACAAAAACACAGTCCTGGCTGAGGGGTGTTGAGATTCTTGAGATTCGCCAGGCTGAATATGGTATCACGGAAGCCCATATGCAATTGAGTATTTATTTTGCAAAACAAAATATGGTGTGGTGGCCCAGAGGGCTGGGACCAGGGTTGAAACCTAATGAGGATCATTCTATGAACAGCAGCAGTTTTCAGAGTCAGGTATATTAAGGCGGCATTATAAGGTTTGGAGGCATCCATAATGGTTAAAGGATACAGTGATAACAGGACAGGGCTGGAGAGATTCCTGATCTGGCTGGCTATGCTTATCAGCCTATGTTTTTTTATTGGATTGGCAGAGGCAGGCCAGGCTGACAGAAAGAAAAACATTCATTTGGAGTTACAAGCAATTATCATCCAGAATTATCAAGACCAGATCACTTTCATCGGATCAGAAATTATAAAAATTCAACAAGATGCGGAATGGCTTTCGTTAAAAGTAAAAAAAATGGAGGATTTTACCCAATTTGTACCCCAACGTCTTTATGACTCAATTGTCTTTAAAAAATCCAAAATCCAGTCATTGGAAAAATTGAAACAACGGTATGAAACTTTAGTAAAATCAACAGATTTAAACCCCGGGGGAAAACAAACTAAAGATCATCGGAACTCAGGGTTTGAAACAAATTTAAGAAAAAAAATCCTTGGTTTAGGTCTGGAAGACTGGTTGGAGCTGATTCCAGATGACACTCCCCTTTGCCTGGAAAATAGGTTGCCCATGTTGTTCTCTTCGGGCAGTGCTGCAATTGCAAAAGGATATAAGCCCTTTATAAAGAAACTGGCAACCCTTATTAAAGGGTATGATGTGCGAATTGTTATTAACGGATATGCAGATACAGACCCCATTCGAACGAAACAATATCCCTCAAATTTTGAACTTGGTGCAGCAAGGGCCTCTTCTGTTGCACATGCTCTTATTCAATATGGGATTAAGCCTTCGGTATTTAAAATCGGCAGTACCGGGGAATATAGGTTTGATTCCCATAAAGCATCTGAGTGGAAAAATTTACAACGCCATGTCAATATCTCTATTTTTTTCATAAGCAAGGTGTGAACCTTTTTTCTGCAGGTATCTTCACTGATTCATCAAGTATGATATCTCTGTAAAAAATTCATTTAAAAAATTTTGGATATGGGATAATATTCAAGTTATTCCTGCTGGATGACGATTCGTTTCCTATCTGGCCCAGTTACTATTTTTAAATAAAATGAAAGAGGTATGACAATGAAAAAATCAATGGTTTTATTCTTTCTGGTTATGACACTGATTGCATTATCCAGCTGCAATACTTTTTATTCCTCCTCCTCAGGTCCTGTGCTTGAAACGGCCCCTGGAAATTCCAATGATAACAGGATCGTTACATTTACCGTCAAAGGAAAGGGTGTTGAGCCGGAATCGGCTATTACCAAGGGACAGGCTCGACTGATGGCTGAAAGAGCTGCTGTTGCAGATGGTTACCGTCAGTTTGTGGAAAAGCTGAGAGGTGTTTATGTTGAGGCATTCACAAAAGCAGGCTATGGAACCGTGGATCAGGATTTTCTCAATACCAGCACCCGGTCAATCCTCAGGGGGGTTGAAATAAAGGAAATCACCCATGGGGAATATGGCATTGCCCAGGCTGTCATGCAACTTCGGATTAATTTTTCCCGTCATGGGATGATCTGGTGGCCCCAAGGTCTTGGAAGAAATCTTGCCTCTTTTGAGACAGCCTCCCGGCCCAGCCAGACAAATCGTTAGACCGTGTTTTTAATAATTTAACCGGAGAAATGTCATGAAACACATTTTATGTAATGCCCGGCGATTGTCAGGTATAATTTTTCTTGTCGTGTGTATAATCCCCATGGCCTTACCCGTTTATGCCGGCCTGTCTTTAGAAAAAGATCTTGTCCTGGTCAGGGAATACCAGGGCCGCATCTTAACAATGACCCGGGAAATATATGAACTAAAGGAAAATCTTGAATGGCTGGAACTGAAAATCAAGAGACTTGATTCTCTTGGTCAGCCAGTCCCTTTAAACCTTCACCAATCTGTTTCATTTAAGAATTTACGGATTAAGGCTCTTGAAAAAGACCGTCAAAATCATACAACCTGCCTTGAAGAAATAAAAGTTGGTATTACCAAAACAGAAAATCAAACAAACCCTGTTAAAGCAAATCTGATGGATCAGATAAAAAAATCTGGACTTTTAGACTGGTTTGAATTAATTCCTGACCAAAATAGCGTACAGCTGAAAACAACACTCCCTATTCTTTTTGCATCAGGCAGTGCAGTGGTTGCCATGGAATATGATGAGTTCCTGAAAAAGGTGTCCGCATTTGTCAAAGGGTACAGAGCCTGGATCGTGGTAGATGGTTTTGCAGACAAAGACCCCATAAAAACAAAACAATTTCCTTCTAATTTTGAACTGGGTGCGATCCGGGCGACAAATGTGGTACATGCCCTGGTGGACAATGGTGTTGACCCGTCTGTATTCAAAGTTGCCACTACAGGGAAGTATAGATTTCCAGATGCACGGAAGATGACAGAAACAAAGGCGCTTGAACGGTATATAAACATCACGATTCTGTTTGAAACTTCCTGATACTGCAGGTCTGTTTTTATAAAAATCTTTGCCAGTTGTTATATTGACGAATATTGTTTTGTAATTATCATGGTGTTTTGATATAGAAAACTGGCAATGGATAATCATAAATCGGGAACCTGGATGCATCAAGAAAAAACCAGATACATTTATTGTATAGTACTATTTGTTTTAATTTATCTGCTGGCAACATCTGGTCTGTGTTTTGCCGGTACTGATTTTAAAACAGCTATTCTTGTTTCCAAAAAAATCAGACCCTATATCCAGGTGGTGGAGGGTATCACAGGTGGGCTATCCAAAGAGTTTACCCAGGCGGATATTTTTTTTCTTTCACCCCAGGACAATCAACCCAATAATCAAATCATCACTCAATTGCGCAATGATCAATATGATCTGGTAGTCGCCATTGGACCTGAAGCTACCGTCCTTGTCTGGAAAAGTGAAATTTCATCTAAAAAATTTTACGCTGCTGTTTTGGATCCCACAGCTTTGCTGGAATTTGCTTCCGGTGCATGTGGGATTTCTTTGAGAATTCCGGTTAATGTCCAAGTTGAAAATTTCGTCCAAACATTTCCAAACATTAAAAATATTGGTCTTATTTTTGATCCCCGTAATAATCTTCTGTTTTTTGAGCAGGCACAAGCTATTGCTGCAGGCCATGGACTTAGGATCATTCCCTTGCAGGTAAGTTCGAAAAGTCAGATTGCTCCCATATTAAAGGAATACAGGGGAACAATAGAAGCAATCTGGATGATCCCGGATCAAACCGTTATTTCCGAAAAAATTATACATTATGTGATTAAACAGGGGCTTTATAATAGTATCGGCGTGATTGGATATAACTCTTTTTTCGCCCGGTCCGGTGCTTTTTTTTCCTTTGAATTTGATTATAAGTCCTTAGGGATGCAGGCCGGGGAAAAGATGGTGACATATCTTAAAACAGGGGATTGCAGGGAAGATGCCCCTGTCTTTAAAACCATTATCAATCATAAAGTGGTTGATAAAATCGGTATTCAGGTGAAAGAATGAAAGGGTTGTTCCCTAAAAATATCGGCATCCATGCCCGTGTCCTTTCAGCGGCTGTAATCCTTATCAGTATGTCAACATTTATTCTGGGTTACCTGGGTGTAAATATTATCAACCAGTTTGTCACCCAGCGGTTTAATCAGCGAATTGATTTTATGACCCAGTACCTGGCCCTTAATTCCGAGCTGGGAATTTTAATTGATGAGCAAAATCTTCTCCAGGGACTTGCCAATAACATGCTCAAAGAGAGTGATATTGCAGGTGTCGAAATCAAGGATAATACCGGAAGGGCCCTGGTTTCTGAATTTCGGGATATTGAGGGCCCCTTTGGCCGGGTGGAGAAAAAAGTATTTTTATCGGAAACCGAAGATGGCGGGGAATGGATACATCGCATGACAGGAGGAAAAGATATAAATTTTATCGGACAGGTATATGTCACATATTCTACCAAGGGGATTGAAAATTTGATTTTTCAGATGAAAACGCGGTTTGTTTATATTGCACTGGCGCTTACCCTCTTATCCTGGGTTATTTTTTATTTTATCTCCAGATCCCTTGTGGCACCTGTTATTTCCCTGGCTGAAACTCCCAGGAAAGTTTCCATGGGCAACCGCTCCATCAGGGCTGCCTCCGGAAACACTCCGGAGATCAGAAAGCTTGCTGATGCATTTAATGATATGCTGGATTCCCTTGCAGTCGGTCGCAAAACACTGATGCAGGCCCATGAGAAGGTGACCCGGCAGGAAGCCCTTGCAGAGGTGGGTAAATTTTCCTTGATGATTGCCCATGAAGTGAAAAATCCCCTGGGTATTATTAAAAGTTCCCTTGAGATGATGAAGGCGGATTTAAATATTCCAAAGGACAATATTCCTTTAACCTATGCAGAAGAAGAAATTGTCCGTTTAAATACCCTGATTGAAAGTTTTTTGATTTTTTCAAGGCCAGCTAAGCCCAATTTTGCGCTGGTGGATTTGAACCGAATGATGGAGCAGGTTATAATGGGGTTTGAAATTCAATATGCCTCAGATGATATTCAGTTGAATTATAAGATCCCGGAAACTGCTTTTGATACTGAAGCTGATTTTGATCTGCTGGCCAGGGGAATCAGTAATATTATTAAAAATGCCTGTGAGGCCAATAATAAAAAAGGAATAGTAGCTATTCAATTTAAAAAGAGGCAGAATAAATGGCAGCTTTTGATCACTGACCAGGGACCAGGCATTAAAAGGGAAGATCGTAATAAAATTTTTGAGCCCTTTTTTACAACCAAGGCAACGGGTACGGGACTTGGGCTTGCCTTTGCAGACCAGGTGGTGAAGGCCCATGGCGGCAGCATCAGTATTGAAACCCCTGATGAAGAAGGCTGCAGGTTCTGTATAACCCTGTTCTCAAATACCCATGAACGAAAGATTGAGGTGCTGGAAGAAAATGGCAGATTTACTGATAGTTGATGATGAAGAAAAAATGAGGAATCTTCTTTCAATGATGCTTGAGAGAAAAGGATTTCAGGTGCATAAGGCAATTCATGGGAAGCATGCCATGGACATGCTGTCATCAAAGACCTATGACCTTGTGATTTCCGATATTAAAATGCCTGAAATGGATGGCAGGGCTTTGATACGGCAGATGAGAAAAGAAAAAATTCTTACCCCGGTTATTTTTATCACAGCCTTTGCCACCATTGATTCTGCAGTTGAGATAATGCAGCTGGGGGCCAGCGATTATGTGACCAAACCCTTTGATGAGGCTAAGATCCTGTTGACCATTGAGAAGGCTTTGACCCTGTCCAGGCTGATTACGGAAAATCAGGAAATGAAAGAAGTCATTGCCAGGGTGGATAAGGGACATGAGTTGATTTACAGCTCAAAGGGCATGGGTGAGGTTGTGGGGCTTGCAGAGAATGTGGCCACAGTGGACACGGCCGTTCTTATTCTGGGAGAATCCGGGACAGGCAAGGAAGTTGTTGCCAGTCATCTTCACAAAAAAAGCCTGAGAAAGGACAAGCGGTATGTGCCGGTGAACTGTGCTGCGATCTCTTCCAACCTTGTGGAATCGGAATTATTTGGTTATGAAAAAGGCGCCTTTACCGGTGCTGCTACTCGTACCAGGGGGAAATTTGAATTTGCAGATAAAGGCACCCTGTTTCTGGATGAAATAGGGGATCTGCCCCTGGAGTCCCAGGGAAAGCTCTTGCGTGCCCTCCAGGAAAAAAAGTTTCAGCGGGTAGGCGGAAATGAAGAAATTCCCGTTGATGTCCGGGTGATCTGTGCCACCAATCGTAACCTTGAAAAGATGGTGCATCAGAAAAAATTCAGGCAGGATCTGTTTTACAGAATCAATGTGTTCCCCATTTTTATACCACCCCTGCGCCAGAGAAAAGATGATATTGTCCCTTTGGCAGAATATATTCTAAAAACATTTTCCTTTGGGAAAAACCATGTGTTGACGGAAGGGGCCTGTCAGAAACTCAAAGAATATCCCTGGCCGGGCAATGTGCGGGAGCTTGCAAATGTATTGGAAAGAAGCCTGATTCTCACACGGAAAACAGGGCAGATTACAACAGATACCCTCTCGTTTCTCCAGGTGGCCCAGGCACAAACCAGCAGGCAGGTGGTTGTGAAGTTGCCGGCCGGAGGAATCCCTTTGGAACAGGTACAAATGAGTTTGGTCCGCCAGGCATTGCAGGCTGCCGGCAATAATCAGACCACTGCCTCAAAACTGCTGGGCCTGAGCCGGTCAAAGTTCAGGGTATTGCTGAAAAATTTGGATGGTGATCAATAGATGATAGTAATCATGGGAAAAAAAATTGTTAGTGTCCTGTTACTGGTAATTATCTTTGCCGGTGTTGCGGCGGCATCTGATACCATGCTCATGTTTGTGGGTGAGGACCTTGAAGTGATGACCATTGCATCCCGGCGGGAGGAAGCTGCCTGGAGTGCACCTGCCATTGCTGATGTGATAACCCGTGAGAATATTGAAAAAAAAGGTGCTTTTACACTTGCCCAGGCCCTTGATGATGTTACAGGATTTTACATTGAAAAAAATGAAAAAGGTTCTGCTCCTTATTTAAGAGGTATCCCGGATTCTGTCCTTTTTTTATATGATACAATACCCCTGGGATCCGGGGTGCAAAAATCCAGTCTTCTGATTGATCGTGAGATATCACTGGCTTCTGTAAAACGAATTGAAGTGATAAGGGGTACAGGCTCTGTTCTGTGGGGACCGGATGCCTTTGCAGGTGTTGTGAATGTTGTTCCCATGACAGGTATTGATTTTCAGGGAGTTAAAGCAGGCGGTATCTATTCTTCACTGGATCAGGGCAAAGGGGCCTATCTCAATTATGGGAAAAATAACGGAAAAGTGGCTTATTTTCTGTCTGTTTCCGGAATATCAGCAAAACAGGACGATGAAAATTTCAATGTAATAAATTTCTGGAATGACGGAATTACTCCTGCACCAATTGATACAAGATACGGCTCAGATACACTTGATGATTCCCATTATGTTGAATTGTATTACAATATTATTCTGGATGACTGGCTTACCCTATCGGCAAGGCTTTCAGATTCAAAAAAGGCTTTTGTCGTTTCAGACTGGGATCAAAACAATTCATGGGAAGAAAGTATATCCTCTTCCAGACATATTTTTAAAGTCGAGGCATCCAGAACCATGGCTATGGATTCTGGAATAAGGTTTACAGGATATTTTTCCGGCACCAACCTGGATCATGGGATTGTGGATACACAATTTGATCAAAAAGAGCAGTCTTTTTTTGGCGAACTGATTTATGACAGATCTTTTTTTTCTTCAAAGGGGCTTGTGACTCTGGGTACTTCATGGAGAAAAGACCGGTATGATGATATACCGATTTTTCAGAGTTTTTATCCTGAATTTTTTATTCCTGAGAACCTGTTTTTTTTACCTGAAGTTGAACAGTCAGATTTCAGGAATGAGCTGTTTTCGTTTTTTGGACAATATAGACACAAACTTGAGCATCTTGAGCTCTGGGCAGGTGCAAGGCGTGATAATCATGGCCAGTATGCAGATAGAACAAGCTATAACCTGGGGTTTGCCTACTCTTTTTCAGATTATATGTTTAAATCAATATATGGGACTGCCTATAGAACTCCCTTTGCAAAGCTATTAGATGAATATGGCGGCAATAACCTTGAGGAAATAAAAAGTCTGAATTTTCAGTTGTCCTGGAA
>JAQICW010000753.1 GCA_027858355.1 Desulfobacula sp. | reverse complement strand
GAAGGGCTTGAGCAAAGCGAAAGGCGAGCCGCAGGCGAGAGTGACCAAAGGGAACGGCTACATGGAGTGCAAAACTATGAGCCGACGAATAGAAACAGCATATAAGGCCTGGTCTCCGGATAAGTCAGCACAACATGACAATGCCCAGGATTCAGGAGACAGGGTAAATGCTGCGGTTGTGTAGTGAAAGTTCACGTTCTTATCCGGGGAGATCTGCTTTGCAGGCATTGAATCACTTTTGCAATAACTCCCGGCTCGGACCATACCGGGAAACCAAGGTCCAGGCATCACCGGCTGCTGCCGACGGTGATGAGAAACGAACAATAGGCATCATCTGCAAAAGAATTTTCATTGCGCCTGTCAGGGTAACCTGAGGGGTGATAGGGCAGGGTCGAACAAAGTGAGACGACTGTTCGCAGGACAGCCCGCAGGGTGGGCGAAGCTCATCTACTCAGCAGACGTCGTAGTAGCCAAATGCCGGGAGTAATGCCCCGGACATGGTGAAGGGCTGAAAGTCAAGAGCGAAGGAAAAGGTATTCATTAGCTCTGTACATACAGTGAATCCGAATGGATGAGTAGCGTACAGGCGCATGATGGAAAAACCGTTCTTCAAGCAAATTTACCCGGTTACGGCCCGGTAATCTTGGTGAAACGCCCTGTGCGGACCAGCATGCAGGGTGTTGTGGGGGCTGGGGGAGAAAAACCCCCGGCTACCCGATTATTTTCACACAGTTCTTGATGCACTACCGCGCTTTTATGTGCGTTGTGGTTACTTCAGCTAACAACTTATCTTCATTTCCGGTAATACTGGTCCTGATGACCAGAACATTTTGCCCTCTTCGAACAAATCGGGCTTCCGCCTTAATTTCTCCGTTTCTTTGATTGCTGACCAGAGTCGTATGGACATCTATGGCTAATGGGAACCCCTTTCCATCATCCCCATTTTTTTGCCCCGCTATTGCAAGGACCGATGCGGTAACATCCGCCAGCCATATCATTGCGCCCGCTTGAACTGTCCCAAAAGGGTTGAGGATGCCTGAAGTAACCGGCATACGGCTGATTACGTAATCTGTATTCCGTTCCTCAATGAAAAACTCGATATTCCCGCTTCTTTTGGCGGAGTTGATATGATCCTGTAGATTTGCCATCAAGTCCTCTGATGAAAAAAATAACGTTAAAACTCAGCCGACGCGTTAGCGGTCGGCTGGAGTGTCTGGTTAGGCCATAATACCTTTCGATATTAAGAACTCATCTGGAACATCTGCTTTTTTTCGGCCTACAATAGCAAAGTAATAAAGTGGTCCTCCTTCAATGGACAGCCTGTGTCTATATAGCTCTATGTGATAAACATCAAGATACTTCGAGAAAGTTAATTCCCGAATCATTTTTGAGAATCCGGATTCATCACTAATATCAAAGAAGGATTGTTTTATATTGAATGCCACCCACCCCTCTGGCTTGATGATGTTATATGCCTCAATAAATGCCCTGGTTGGGATATCTCCAAATCCCAGGGCAGCGACAGTTACCATGCAATCACACTGCCATGATGCGATATCATCTTCCCTGTCTTTATCCAGGTTAGTAAAGTCTTCGACATAATACTCATCATACAAACCAGGTCTATCACGAATGGTAGCTTCATATGCTTCTGGTATAATATCCACGCCTATCAAGCGAGATATACCGTGTTTTTTTAGTTCTTCGCCCATCATGCCGTTACCCGCCCCCAGATCCAGCACTCGTAACTCTGTAAAATTATCTCCAGATTGCCTTACGGCAGACTCAAGAATGGTTGCTACTTTGACAGGGGATGTGCACTTTAAGCGATCATAAAATACCTGTTCATACAGGCCTGGTATCTGGTAAATCTCATCGTAGTCATGAAACCTGATTTTACGTTGCCCATCCGATCCCTCAAGATAGAAATAAGATTCGTCCTGATTAAGATTGGAAGATTCGGATTTTGGAAACTGTATTCTGTGTCTTTTTAACATAGTACTCCTCTTTTAGTTTGATGATCATTGGCCTAATGTTCAAGGTCAGGGGCAACTACCGCAGATAAACCACGAACGTTATTAAACGATTACATTTTAAATTTACCACAAAATTCAATAGAACAAAATCCGCGGTAGTTGTCCCCTGCACCTTATTGTTGTGCACTTTGCTTCTCTTGGCATTTTGAATAAACAAATTCAGGGTCAAGATCAACTCCTGAATCCCATTCAATTGTATCAAATGAAACTTTTACCTGTTTAAATAAGCTAAGTTTTTGAAGTTTTTGAAACACACCAATCTTTAAAAATGGTTTCATATCAAGAGTGCCACTCTCCCCATTATCGAAATCTATAGAAAGGACATAATCGTCATTTGCAACAACATTTTTTACGGATGGATACATATTCTCTCCCTATTGAAGTGGGTTAATTTTAAAAGGTTCTTCGCTATTCATAACCAATTCCCAATCAGCCATTAATTCTTCTTTATGGAGTTCTGCCCAAGCCAATACTAATTTTGTTTGTTTCTTTGGCAAATCACTCTGAATCATTTCACATAAACGAATATCAACTGTTGCTTTATGTTCCGCATAATAAACGTGAAAATGAGGTGGCGGATGTTCTTTAGGTGAATAATACAAATAATACATACGAATAACAATACCATAAAACATGGATATTGTCGGCATAAATAATCATTCCTCCTTTAAGGATAATTTTAAGTATGTAGATCGTGAGTGCACAACACCAAAATCACCGGTGAAATCCGGTGAAATCCGGTGAAATCCGGTGCATTTTAATTGTTGAACATTTTTTGCAAAAAGTACTTTACTTCGATTATATTTTTTTTTGATGCAGCGTAAAAACCGTCTGAGAATAACGGTTTATTAATTGCTTCTTGATGAAAGTGCACGGAAAATTGTTTGGCCCACTTGTTTGGCCAATCTTGTTGGAACAGCGTTTCCTAATTGACGCATAACTTCTCCCCAAGACCCTTCAAAATTGAAGTCATCAGGGAACGTTTGAATTCTGGCGCTTTCGCGTACTGTAAAATACCTTACCGTTCCGTCTTCAAAACGAATCATATTTTCCACCATGTCCACCAGCTTTTAATGCTTTAGATGCTTCATCGATATAACTCCCAGTGTGGCCGGGATATATTCGAGCGCCATCTTTAAAAATATGATGATTATAGATACTTGCCCGTTTTGAATTAGGGTCTGGTAAATCTGACAAAGCATCCCGAACGGTAATCCATGGCTTAAGCTCAGGTTTGAACATCCCGTACTTAAATTTTAACTTCTCTACACGTTTAGCGGTCTTTTCATCAAATTTTGGGCATGTAAGTTTATGCTTTTCCCAATAAGTCCTATCCACCCATTTACTCCATAGCAATGAATCTTCTGAATGTGTTGGATTAGGGAAAGTGTCAAACAGCGTTGAATTTTGACCCCTTTCAGCGTGACATTGAACCGCCTTCACGATTCGTCCAAATTACCCGATGATTTTATAAAGCCTTTTAATTAAAGAGTTTGATTGTTTTTATAAAAATAAGATTCTTCCCAAAGGGGTCAGGATTGGGCGCTGATTGGGGGTCAAATTTGCACGCTGTGTAACACTAATGGATTGAGTACGACCTTGCGGTCGTGTCAATCCTTTAGGGTTATCTCGGGCTATTTGTAAGATTCTTTCCTATGCTTAATTCTGGTGATTAAGACAGTGTCATCCCCAACAATAGCAAATATTATTCTATAATCACCAACTCTGAATTTACGTAATCCTGAAAATTTGCCTTTTAACTCTGGGAATTGTTCTGGTGTGTAAGACAAATCAGTTTCGATCTTGTCCAATATTCTTTTAACTTGATCTTTGCTAATTTGCTTTAAGTCTTTTGCTACCGATTTTTTAAATGTTATTTTAAACATTTAATTCATTTCGCATTTCATCTATTGAAATAATGGGATCTGAAGAATCGTGAAGTCTATCTAATGCAATTTGCAGATCTGCCTGGTCTTCGAGATATATTTCTAATGCCTTCTGGATATGGAATGATCTTGATCTTTCGGTCGTTTTTGCAACGGAATCAAGTTCCCGTATAAGCTCATCTGGCATTCTTATGGAAACAGCGACACTCATTTTAGCCTCCGATATTCATGTGTTAATTTGTAATACATTGTAATCATAGCATACGGAAGAGTCAAGCACATTTTTTTGAGATAACTTTGAACATCTGCGGTTTATCGCCGGGTAGCCGGGGGCTGTTGCCAGCCCCAAGCCCCCTAAGAACCGGACGTGAGATTTTCACCTCATCCGGCTCAAGCATTAATAAGGCTTCTTTCAACACCCGGCAGTTAAAACTGCCTTCACAATACGCGGTTGTATACGGGGTACTTTTCAAGCCCATACGGCCGTCAGTAACATTGCTGTTACTATCATCCACACCAATATGGTTATTCCGTTCAAATCGTTTCACGTGATTAAACACCATGTCAGAAGTCTGCACATTTTCATGCCCGGGCAAATTTTGAACCCGTATCTGCACCATTACAGAACAGCCTTCGCTTCCTCTGACTCTCCTCTACCCACATTCCCATAGGTTGACCTTGCGGTCTCCTGTCCTTTTAAAAGGAAGAATATGGGCTTACCAAGTTCCACTTTTAATACACAACGGGTTAGCGTCTGTCTGTTCGCCGGAGGAATCATAGATCACGTAGAGCGACTGACGAACACTCTATCCATACCTCTTGCCATTTTGGCCCAGGCCTGTCAGCATCTTTGGCCTGTCGAAAATAACGACGTTTAAAAAAACAGTTCACATATGTTACGCATACCATCATTCATAGCTCCCATCCGGTTTGATGCTTCCAGAGTTGAGTTCCTCTCACGAATCCCTCTCCAGGCAAAAGCCAAGGGTTTCATTGTCTTTCGGGCTCCGCAGAATACCATTATTAATAGTGCACACCGAAATAGAAAACTGCCGGTAATACAGCAGGTTGGGTCAAAGCCCAACAATATTAAAAGCGACTTTACTTGTCGCAACGTCAGCATTTTGCTTGTTGAGAATATAGGTTATTTATTGATCAGGGAATTCTGAGCTGATATAAAAAATTAGGTTTTCAACTCGTGGATAATTCTTTGGATAGTATCAAGAAGTAAAGGGATTTTTCTTTTGCATGTGAAAAACACTGTTTCAGCATTAATATTGGCATAGTGATGTGTAATAATATCCCTCATCCCTTTTGCTTTTTTCCAGTCAACATCTGGATAGCGCGATAGCAATTTTTCTTCTGTAACTTTATCAAGATTTTTTAAAGACTCCCCGATAACGATAAGCATCATGCAGATGGCATCCATTTTTTCCATCCCGGAGGCAGTATCAGTAAAATCGTTTGGATTCTTGATCACCTGAAATCGCAGAACAACTTTTTGGGCCGCATCTTCGATTTGGTGAAGAATTTCCAATATCAGTTCAGTATCAGGCATACACGGCCTCATGGTCTATCCTGTTTTTTAAAAAAGGGTTCATTGAGTCTGTGTAAGTTACAATATCAATAGATTTGTTAAGTCTTTTTTCTAAATCTTCTTTTATCCCCGCAAGCATGAAAAAATCGGGTTCAGAAATATGGATCACTATGTCGACATCACTCTCATCTCCCGATTCCCCACGAGCAACGGAACCAAAAACGCCAATGGTCAGGATATTATATTGATTAGCAACTTCATTTTTATAGTTCCGTAAAATTTCTATGATATCTTTTCTGCCCATAATTTCCTCTCGAAGACTCTATTCTATAAAAGTGCTTGATGCATTTTATAATCTAACCATATCATGGTTAGATTATGATCTCAATTGTATCATTTAAATAATATCATACAATCGCGGCGCAGCCGCCGTGAACGGTTATCAGGGGCCGCCGACCAAAGAGAGGGTACAAAGAGAAAGCTGCTCAAAATATTTGTTCATTTTTATAGGATATCCGTTAAAGAGATACTCTTTATTTCATCAGGGACAGTTATTTGATATTTTTTATTGAGAATCCCATTATCCATAGCTTTTTTGGTTTTTAAAGGCGATGCATGTTTTTTGCCTAAGGGGGTCAAGGTTGGGCGCTGATAGGGGTCAATATTCAAAGCTGTTTGACAACCCATCTCAAAACGAATCAAACTGTTTCTTGACTATCTATGTTCTTTGAACATCTACGGCTTGCCCGTAGCATGTATCTTGTTTGATTTGCATATTGTAAGTAACAAGAGCCAACTGAAGATTGCCCCCTTTTTTTGAGTTTTTAAGGAAAGGTCAGGCTATTAAAATATTATTTCCAATCATAAAGAATTCTTAAATCGTTATGCCATGCATTTTTAATATGTCCTCCATGTTGAAGACGTCCAACAACAATACCAGGAGGTATTTGGACCTCATTCGCGAATTGAATAATATTGTCTTTGTAAAAATTCCCTTCATTTAGAAACAATTCAAATTTAGACGATGGTATAAGAGTCTCCGCAGCGTATTGGTCGGCTTCATCTTCTTTTTGATCCCTTGCTGATTCGGTGCTATCCATTTCAAGGAACACGGAATTACAATCATGTAACAGGATATGACCCAATTCATGAAACAGACTAAACCAAAAAATATCGGCCCATTTACTTCGTATGGTCATCATAATAACGGCTTTATCTTTCCCGAGCCAGAATGTTGCACCCTGAACAAAAGTTCCAGGGAGATGTGGGCATAAAACCAATACAACCCCTGAATCTGCTAATTTTTGATGTATCTCATTCTGGAATTCATCTGGTTTACATGCAGTTAAAGATCTTATTTCTTGAATAGATCTTTCAAGTCTGTTTTTATCAAACGTTGGTAAGAACTGCTTTTGAGCCTTTAATTCTCCTATCCTCAACCATGAGGTGATAGCTTCAAATGATGCCTTTTGTTTTTTACCGCCTCCGAATCTAAATGCAGTCTGATAACGCTGTAAGTTGTAAATATTTTTTAATGACGTTACTCCAAAAAATTTATGTAATTCTAAAACTTTATCAGTTGGACGAGTTCTCTTTTTTAGAATATTTAATTTGACCAAATCAGCGTAACGAAAATTGGTAACAAGCTTGCTCTCTTC
>JAQICW010000316.1 GCA_027858355.1 Desulfobacula sp. | reverse complement strand
AGTGCTGCCACTGTTATTGAAGGTCATGAAACCCATACCCGTACGGGGGCCATTAACATCAATCTTGAGCATGTGCGAGGAATTGACAAAAATATATTGGATATGATCAAGGATCAGGTTACCAGCATCCAGGTTACCCAGGCTGTGATTTATGGCTGGTATGACAATGAAATGGCAAGTTATGTCAATATGCTGGGTGACAGGATCGTATCCATTGCAGAAGCCATGCATTAGATTGTCACCCACGCATTTTATTGTTGTTGTTCTGACCCCATGAAAAACGCTCTGGTTTTGCTGTAACCGGTTGCCAGTTTAAGTTTGCTATTTTCAATCAACGCATAAAGTGTTGGAACAACAACCAGGGTCAATATCGTTGCAATCATCAGCCCGAAAATTACCACAATTGCCATGGATCTCCACCATTGGCTGGATTCACTGGACAGAGAAAGCGCCATGACATGAAAATCATAGCTGATGCCCGTGACCATGGGCAAAAGACCCAGGATAGTTGTAACTGCCGTTAAAATAACCGGTCTCAGCCTTGTGGCACCGGCTGAAATAACAGCATCCCGGATGTTCATGCCAGTAGCCCTGAGCTTATTAGTATAATCTATGAGAACAATGGCATTGTTCACAACAACACCGGCAAGGGAGATGATACCCACCCCGGTCATGATGATGCCAAAGGGTGAATTAATCACTGCAAGCCCCCAGAAGGCTCCTCCTAAAGAGAGAACAACGGATGTGAGGATGATGACCGGCTGGATGACAGAGTTGAACAGGGTCACCAGGATGAGAAAAATTAAAAACAGGGCTATGAGAAAGGCTTTTGATAAAAATTCTTCTGATTCTTTCTGGCTTTCGTCTTCACCCGTAAATTTGTATTTATAGCCTGCCGGCAGCTCAATATCCTTGAGTATTTCCTGGGTCTGCATCCTGGCAACGGTTCCAGTGGTTTTGGCTTGATCCACATTTGCTTTGACCGTTATAACGCGTTCATGGTTTTTTCTAACAATGTCCCCAATGGTTCCCTCATATTCAATACTGGCGAGAGTGGTCAGGGGAACAATTTGTCCCGTGGCCGTGGGGATCATTAGCTTATGAAGGACATCTGCCACCTGTCGGTCAGATTCAGCAAGTTTTACTACGATATCATAATCTTCATCTCCTTCATAATAGGTTGAAACATCAAGCCCGTTATAGGCTGTTTTTAATGCATTACCAATGGCGCTGGTGGTCAGGCCAAACAGGGCTGTTTTCTGGCGGTCAATTTTAACCTGTACACTGGGAACTCCTCCCTGGTAATCATCCCGGACATCTTTTACATGGGGAATATTCTCAACCACTTTTATTATTTTTTCAGCAATTTTGCTTAAAATCCCAAAATTATCCCCGGAGATTTCAATATTGATGGGAGGGCCTGTGGGAGGACCTTCCTGCTGCTGATCAACGGTTATCTTTACACCGGCAATATGCCTAACCCGGTTTCTTAATTCTTGCAGATCGTCTTTGGTAGGGGATTTTCTGTGTTCAAACTCAATAAACTGGATACCGATATGGTTGGGAAGGTTGTTGTCAAAAATTGATCCGCTGGCATTTTGAACCACTTTGGTAAAGATATGTTCGATATTATTGATATTGCCCGGGGCCATGAATTTTGTGCCATCCGAATTTTCATGCTCCTGAAATTTCATGGCATCCGCATAGTCAGAGGTTTTGTTTCCTGTAATGGCTATTTCAACTCTTTTAACGGTTCTGTCAATATAATCAAGATCTGCGCCTTCGGGGGGATCAATATTAATATAGGCTGATCCAGGATCAATGGGCGGAAAAAATTCAACAGGTTTTTCAATGCCGATTTTTAAAAACCAGACCTGGATAAGAATCACCAACACAGCAAAAGACCCGATCAACACAGTGAATTTATGGTCAAGGGCTTTGTTTAACAATTTTGAATAAAGCTTTAATAAGGGTCCCTTTATTTCAATGGGTTTTTCACCCTGGGCCTCGATCTCTTTTGCTGTAAGTATTCCCCCATTGATTTTTGTTTTTGCCTTCATGAAAAAAGCACACAGTGCAGGGTTGATCACGAGGGCTACAAAGAGAGACGAAGACAAGGTAACAATAAGGGTAATTGGAAGATATTTCATGAATTCACCCATAATACCCGGCCAGAAAATCAAAGGGAAAAAAGCGGCCAGCGTCGTGAGGGTGGAGCCGATCACGGGCCAGGCCACCTCTCCTGTGGCTTTCATGGCCGCTTCCACTCTTGGAACACCCTGCTGCATATAGCGATACGTGTTTTCAATGATAACAATGGCATTATCCACCAGCATCCCCAGGGCCAGGGTTAAAGAGAACAGAACAATCATGTTCAGGGTATATCCCATGGCGTGGAGTATGGCAAAAGACAGAAACATGGAAAAGGGTATGGCAAGGCCTACCAATAAGGCATTCCTGAATCCCAGAGCGATAAACAGAATGGCCACCACAAGGATAAGCCCTGAAAGAATATTGTTTTCAAGGTCAGCCACCATGAGCCTGATATCCTTTGATTTGTTCATCAGTTTGGTAATGGTGGTGTTTTTCGGGAAACTCTTTTCTACCTCTTTTATGATAAGGTCAATTTTGTCGGAAATAAAAATAATATTTTCGCCGACTCTTTTCTTTACAGATATATTAACAGAGTCCACACCATCCAGGCGGGATCGTGAGGTCTCTTCCTTGATGCCGTCGACAACGGTTGCCACATCCTTCAGATAAATGGGGTTGCCTTTATGGGTGGCAACAACAAGAGAGAGTATTTCTTCCGGGGTTTCAAATTCTCCGGGAACTTTAAGCTGATATCTGCCGTCCCCAAGGGTGATGGCACCTCCTGACGTGTTCTGGTTCTCACTTACAACAGCCTGCTCTAGCGATGTAATGGGAATCCTGTAATAGGCCAGTTTATCCGGATCAACCTCTATCCTGATTTCCCTTTCCTGGCCGCCCGTCACTTCAGCTTCCAGAACCCCTGGCACGGCCTCTATATCATCCTTGAGATCATCAGCAATGGCTTTTAACATTTTCGGACCGCATGTTCCAGCCAGAGAGTAAATAACAATGGGCATTTCCGAGATATTCATTTCAAATACAGAAGGATCATTTTCAAGGTCAGAGGGCAGGTCGTTTTTTGCTTCATCCACCTTGTCCTTGACCTTGGTTAGAACCTCGTCAATATCTGTACCCGGCAAAAATTCAATATTGATCTGGGATAAGCCCTGGGAACTGACGGAGCTGATATTTTTTACCTTGTCCAGGCCTTTGAGTTTTTTTTCAATCTTTATGGTAATACCAGTTTCAATATCAGATGCAGAAACCCCGCGATATTCCGTCTGTACAAAGACATAGGGGATGGTGACATCGGGTTCACTCTCCCTTGGAAGCGATTTGTATGAATAAATACCGATGCCCAGAATGATAAGGGCCAGCACCAGAACGCTGGTTCTGTTTTTTATGGCAATGTCAGAAATAATCATTACAGGATTTCTTCCATATCCCGGATGGTTTTTGTTACATTAACCCGTTCTCCATCTTCAATAATACGGTGGCCCACGACCACAACTTTTTCGCCAGGCTCAAGCCCTTCAGGAATTTGAGTTTTCCAGCCATCCTGAAATCCAATTCTTACGGGCCTGAATCGGACAATACCGTCCTTTTCCACATACACGCCAATATCTTTGTTGTGGTTTACAAGGGAATACATGGGGACAGCAATCCCCTGGGGATCCTGTTTTTTGATTATTTTCACCCTGACAAACATATCAGGCAAGATCTGACCATCTGTATTATCCACCTTGATTTCAAGGTTATACAAACGGGCCATGGAGTCAGCGGTTTTATATAGATAATGGTAAACACCTGTATAAGTTTTTCCATCCAGGGCATCAATTTTCATATTAAAGGTTTTAAGCTTTCGAACGGCATCAACATCAGATTCCGGGATGCCCACTTCAATTTTTAGTTTGTCAATTTGAAGAATCAGGGCAACTGGATCACCGGAACTTAGAAAGCTGCCGGTTTCAATATGGATGCGGTCAACAATCCCCTCCATGGGAGACACAATCGTGCAGCGGCTTAAGTTGAGTTTGGCATTTTCAAGATCAGCCATGCTGGTTTTTACCTGGGCAACTGCATCATCAAGCTGAGACTGAGTGACAAAGTTCTTTTTTACCAGTGCGTTTAATCTTTTTTCAGTTGACAAAGCTGTTTCATAAGACGCCAGTGCTGAATCATAGGAATTTTGATAATCACTTTGATCAATGACTGCCAGAACATCACCAATGTTCACATGACGACCCTGGGTCACCTTTTTGCTGACCACTTTCCCTCTGATTTCAGAGACCACTTCCAGGGATATCCATGGCTTTGCAACACCGGGAAGGCTTAGTTTTTCCATGACCATTGCCGGTACAAGCTCCATGGTCATCACATTGGTCAATGCCTTTGTAATAGCCTTTTCTCTGGATTGTTTTTCAGCCAGATCTGCTTTTTCTGCTGATATTTTTTTACCTAAAGGCAGTATGATCAGCCCAATTACCAGCAGGACCACGGCAAAAGGGATACTTTTCCAGATAAGCCTTAGAATATTACTTCCAAGTGTTTTTGCGGGATCAGATTTGGTTTTCATAAATACGCCTTATGTTTATATAAAATTATTGCAGGAATATATAACAATCAGGCTTGATTTCAAGGGGTATCGTAAAAAAACAGCTGATAATTACACCCAACCGACTACAGACCGGCCTGATGAGAAGGCCCTGCGAACACCCGCTTGAAATCGGCCTTAAGTTTGATGAAAGGGCATACAATATAATCGAACAGGGACTGGTCATTGACATAACCAGCAATCTATGATATCAATATTCAACTTTTTTTGTTCCGAAACGGAACGATTTGGAGCTGAAATGTGCGTTTACCGATGTCTAATTTAAGATTCGACTCACTGGATTACGAAATCATTCAGGCGTTACGCCGGATTTTGCGAACGGATGCTGCTAAAATTGCACGGGAAATCAATGCTAATGAGCGAACGGTTCGTAAACGGCTCAATCGGCTGATTGATCAGGGGGTTATCCAGATGTCCGTTATTGTCAATCCCAGCATGTTTGACTATGATCTGACAGTACTGATCTATTTAAAAGTGGCCCCAGCACATGAAGATGAGGCGCTTCCCACACTTCTCAATATGTCGGAGGTGGCATATCTGGCATTTGGACAGGGTGAGGATGATATTCATCTTCAAGCCTATTTCAAAACATACATTGATATGCGTAAATTTATCCACAGGGTGCTGCCATCCGTGCCTGGTGTCCAAGTAATCAGTAATCATCTTGTTTTGGATGTTATTAAACACGCTGCTGAATGGATGCCAGTGGAAACTGATTTTAGGATTCCGCTTTTAAAGACCACACAAAGCATTAACCCAAAAGCCATAAAGGAGTCATAATGGAGACAGATGAAATTCTCAAAAAAATAAAAGCTGCTCAAAAAAGTAATAACCCTGTTGATTTAAGCGGGGTCGATTTGAGCAGTATGAAATTTGCCCAATTCAAGCTGGTCAGGGCGAATTTAAGCAAAGCCAACCTCAATGGTGCGGATTTCAAAAAGGTTGATTTAAAAGGTGCCGATCTCAGTGAGGCAAGTTTGATGGGAGCCAATTTTGAACAGGCAGACCTATCCGACGCCAATTTAAGACAGGCAGACCTGAACGGTGCCAACCTGAGTGGAGCTGATCTAACCAATGCAAATTTAAGTAATGCCAGCTTAAAATGGGCAGATTTATCCAAGGCAGACCTGACTCGGGCAGACCTCACACAGGCTGACTTAAAACAGGGAAACCTTGAACAGGCAGACTTAACTGAGGCCAGTTTGAGCGACGCCAATTTGCATCAGGTCAATTTAAACCAAGCAGATCTCATTAAAACAGATCTGAAAGGAGTTGATCTGTACCGGGCAGACTTAAGCCAGGCCAATCTGATGTGGAGTGAAGTAAAAAAAACAAATTTCCATAAAAGCAATTTGCATGGTGCCAATTTGTGTGGCATCGATTTGAGCAACGCAGATTTGAAAAATGTCAATTTAAGTGGTGCCAACCTGTCATTTGCCAACTTGAAAAAAGCTGATTTAAGCAATGCCGATCTCAAGGGTACTAATTTAAGCGGTGCTGATCTTACTGGCGCCAATCTTGAACGAACACAATTGGATGCCGCTATATATAATCCTCAAACCAAGTGGCCCAAAAATGTTGATGTCGACAACATCGGTGGAGTATCACTCCTTTCTTTTTAAATGGACACAACAGTTTTCAGCTTTAATAATAAGTTGAGAATATATTGAAACCAAATTTTCTTTAAGACTCAAAAAGAGATTTTTGACAGTCTCTCCTGTTCTCCTGGCTCATTTTTATCCACCCATCTGTTTAATAATTATCCACCTCCCCAATCAGCGCCCGCCTGTTTAATTCAATATGATTAATAATATCAATATATTAGTAATAGTGGCACGATTGTTGAAGTAATGATTGCCAGGGTTCGATGAGAAAGATTTTTTTAACCATAACAAAGGAGTTTAAAATGAAAAAACTTACCACAAAGAAAACAATAGGTGTTACAGCAATCCTTTTTATCGCAGGAATTATTGCTACACAGGCATTTGCATACATGGGCGGTGGATACCATATGGGAAGCGGGTACGGCATGATGAACGGCAATCAAGTGGGATACGGCAATCAGATGGGATACGGCATGATGGGTAATGGTTATATGGGTAATGGTTATATGGGTAACGGTTATATGATGGAGAATCTTTCTGCCGAAAACCAGCAGAAAATGCTGGACCAGATGAACAGCTTTTTTGCTTCAACCAAAGAAATCAGAGAACAACGCTATCAAAAACAGCTTGAACTGAACAAGGAATATGCTAACCCTGAAAAGGACCAGGCAAAGATCGAGACCCTTCAAAAGGAATTGTTTGACCTGTCCACTCAGTTTGAGAAACAAAGATTTGATAACAGAATTGCCATGCAGAAACTGTTTCCCGATAATAACATGAGTTCTTTCACAGGTGCAAACCGCGGATACGGTGGTTGTTTTTAATTAACAAGGAAACTCCCGGGGTATGTATAACAGCCCCGGGAATAAAAATAAAGATTTCTTCGATCTCCAATTAGATAATTCTGTTGTTGGAATCCCAAAAAAACAATTTATTTCAGAGCACACCTGATCCCGGCACTACATTTTTATTCCAGTGTTATGGCATCACTCCATAATCCTTGAGCTTGAGATGAAGCGTACGCCTGGATATGCCAAGCTGCCGCGCAGTTTCGCTTTTATTGTTCCCGGTTGTGTCCAGCATCTTTAAAATTGTCAGTTTTTCAACCTCATATAGGGTTTTTCCCTCTACATTGATTTGATCTGTGCCCGGGTCAAATTCGTTTCTTAACGCAGTGCTGACTTCAATCTGAATATCGTCCTTACCCAGAAAGTCGCCGTTTGAAAGGATGACGCTTCTTTCCAAAGTGTTCATCAATTCCCTTACATTTCCCGGCCAGTGATACCCCACCATTTTTTCAACAGCTTCCGGGGTAAACCCTTTAATGTTTCGATTGTTTTTTGCAGCATATTCTTTCAAGAAGTGCTGGGCCAGAATCTGGACATCACCGGTCCTTTCCCTTAACGGCGGCACCCGAAGGTTGATCACATTGAGCCGGTAATACAGGTCTTCCCTGAAATCTCCTTTAGAAATCAAATCAATGAGATCTTTATTGGTTGCGGCAATAATCCTCGTATCCACTTTGACGACCTTTTCACTGCCCACAGGGGTAACTTCGCGTTCCTGTAATGTCCGAAGCAGTTTTACCTGCATGGCTGTGGAGGTTTCACTGATTTCATCTAAAAAAATACTGCCTTTGTCTGCCTGCTGAAACTTGCCCTCTTTATTGCGGCTGGCCCCGGTAAACGATCCTTTTTCATGACCGAACAATTCCGATTCAAGAAGGGTTTCCGTGATGGCGGCACAATTGATTTTGATAAACGGGCCATGGCTCCTCAGGCTGTTGTAGTGAATGGCACCAGCAATCAACTCCTTGCCTGTGCCAGAGTCTCCGTTGATTAAGACAGTGGCATCGGTTTTGGCCACCTGGGAAATGGTCTGGATGAGTTTCTGCATTTTTTCATTTTTACCGATGATATTATTACAGTCAAAATTTTTTCCCAAGGTTTCCTTAACTGGAAATTTTCCTTTTTCAACCGGGTATGTTCAAGGGACCGCTGGATAGTGATTTTTAATTTATCAAAATCAAATGGTTTGGTCAGATAATCATAGGCCCCGTTTTTCAAGGCTTCAACCGCTGAATCAACCGATGAAAACGCGGTCATGATAATAACGGGGATGGCCGGGTTGATCTTTTTGATTTCCACAAGGGCCACAAGCCCTGATACTTTGATCATTTTGATGTCCATCAAAACAAGATCATAGGGTTTTTCTGCAACCATATTGATGGCGGTCTGCCCATCATCTGCCTCAAAAAGAGAATACCCCCATTTGTTCAAAAGGGTTTTCAGCATGTTACGATGGGTTTTATCATCATCGACAATCAGAATATCGCTTTTTTGTTCAGTCATTTTTGTCACTTTCCTTGTCAGGTAAAATAAGGGTGAAAACAGTTCCTTTACCAGGCTCGCTTTGAACTTTTATTTCTCCTTTATGGGCCTGAATAATATTGTGCACAATGGCAAGCCCAAGACCTGTCCCAGATTGCTTTGTGGTGAAATAGGGTTCGAAAATATTCGGGAGATCTTCTTTTTTTATGCCGTTCCCGGAATCTGAAACTATAATCACGATATTTCGGGTTGCCTGTTCCCGGAAGAGCCGGACCTCCAGTATACCTGAATCTTCCATGGCCTGTATTGCATTCAGATAGAGATTGAGCAGCACCTGTTTCAGCCGGTCCTCATCTGCATGTAGGCTGCCGATGTCATTATCTATGCTCGTCTCAATGGAAATGTGGTGAAGCATGGCCTCGGGCTCAATGATCCTTATCGAATCTTCAATCAGTGTAACTGGATTGACCGGTTTTCCAGATATCTGGACTGGCCGTGCAATTTCCACAAGCTCACCGACAACCCGGTCCAGCCGGTCCACTTCGGTTATGATCACATCTGCAATGGTATAATTTTCAGTTCCTTTTTCAAAAACTTCTTTAAAAAAAGTGGCATACCCTTTTAATGAGCTTAAAGGATTTCTGATTTCATGGGCAACACCGGCAGCCACGCGTCCAATAGCAGCCAGTCGCATATTTCTTTCGTTTTCATTTTTCAGCAGACTTAATTCCGTAAGATCCCTCAATATCAACAGTGACCCAAGGGAGGAGCCATCCTTGTTCTTTAAGGGGCTGACCACAGTATCCAGAATAACAAGGCTTTCTCCATGGATGAGCCGAATTTCTTTTTCAAATGGTCTATTTTCAAAATCCGTGGATTTGATAAGTTCCATGAGCGGCTTGGGGAGGGTCTTTTCGAGGTTGTTTGTGAAGTTTTCGGTTCTATCCAATCCCAGAAGCTTTCCGGCTGCCGGATTCACCAGAATGATCCGGTCTTTATCATCCATAGCCACCAAGCCCATGGGCATATTTTCAACCAGGGTGTCTGAAAAAATTTTAATCTGTGACAGAGAGGACCGAGCGGCCTGATATCGCTGAAAAATAAATACCAGGATAAACCCGGTCAATCCGATCAATAAAAGAATCACCCCCATCATGACTGCATGCTGTATATCGTTTTGATCGGCCTGTTCAATCTCCTTCATATCCAACCCGACAAAGATAACCGTCTCTCCGAAATCTATATCTTGGCCATTATCCATGCGCTGGTGCATCATCATGTTTCGGTGCGTATTAATGGAAGAATGAATAACCGGTGAAAATTTTTTATAAGCTTCGAATATATTATTACCGGTGCCATCTTTTCGTATTCTCCATAAAGCTTGGTCGGAATCAATTACCTCCTTCAGATTCAGATCCTGACCATATTTTTGACCGACCTTTGCCATGTCATTGTGAACAATGATGTTTCCTTCCTTGTCTACAATAAAAAGATAAGAAATATCCGGCAATGATGCTGTTTCGTGCAGCAGATTTTCAAGGGATTCTCTATCCCAGCCCATATTCATCATTCCGGTCCGCGTGCCGGCCTCAAAGGCTTTGATCAATGCCATGCTTTTTTCAAATAAAAGTCTTGTACTCTGAGCTTTATGACGGGTTACCCTGTCCAGGGTCATATATGTGAAAATGGGAAACAGCACAATAATCGTGCCGATGAGAATGAAAGGAGGTATTTTTGTGTTCAATCTGATAATCCTTTATAATTCATCATGCTCTAAAAAAGAATAATATCCCTTTGCACTGAAGATGATATGATCCAGTATGTGATTCTCCCCCAAAGAATTGGAGGCTGAGTTAAGTCATATTTTTCAGGTTATATCATTCCTGCTACAGGTATCAAATTGAGAATATAAGAAAAAGGTTTTTAATGCAAATACTTCCGATTTCAAAGACAAAGACTATTTTAATCTTGAATTCCATATCAGCATTTATGAAGGCCTGTAAAGGCGTTTTAACTATTCAACTTTGGTTTTGGTGAAAATATAATTTATTCAGAAACGATCTGCCAAAATAATCTCT
>JAQICW010000029.1 GCA_027858355.1 Desulfobacula sp. | reverse complement strand
ATTTTTTTTTGCTTTGAATAAGTGACCGATTCTTTTGGCAGTCCTTTTTTAAGGCTGCGCCTTGTTTTGACTTCAATAAAACAAATGCAGTCCTTGTCTTTGGCAATAATATCTATTTCAGCTATTTTTGTCTTATAGTTGGTTTCAAGAATGGTAAATCCTTTGGTTTGAACAAAGGATATGGCTGCTGTTTCACCACGATGTCCTAAGTTTTTTCGGTCATCGGGCATTGATCACCCCTTTTACCCCCTTAAAAGTACGCCTGTGAACTGGGCAGGGGCCATATTTTAAAATGGCTTCTTTGTGGGCTTTGGTGGGGTAGCCTTTGTGCTGGATAAAATTGTATTGGGGATATAATTCATGAAGCTCTTTCATGATGGCATCCCTTGTGATCTTTGCAATAATGGAGGCGGCAGCAATGGAAATGCTTCTTGAATCCCCTTTGACAATCGCTGACTGTTCAATGTCCATGTCCAGGGTGAAATTACCATCAATAAGAAGAAAATCCGGGGCAAGGAAATCAGGTGGGTTTGAAAGATTTTCAACAGCCCTCTTCATGGAAAGCAAAGATGCCTGAAGAATATTTATTTTATCAATCTCATCGTGGTAGGAGATACCAGTAGAAACAGCAATAGCCTGTTCCATGATGATCGGAAATAGAGCATTTCTTTTTTTTTCTGACAGCTTTTTGGAATCATTGATCCCAATACACGCAAAATCATGCGGCAGGATCACGGCAGCAGACACGACAGGGCCGGCAAGGGGTCCCCTGCCGGCCTCATCAACACCTGCTATCTTTATATACCCGTGGGTTTTTGCTTTGTGTTCAAATTGCCACATCAGCGAAACCTTTTAAGGGGTTTTTAAGCAAACCGTTTTTCTTTGATCCTGGCAGCTTTTCCTCGAAGATTTCTTAGATAATAGAGTTTGGATCTTCTAACCCTACCCTTTGTTACCACTTCAATTTTATCAATGGAAGGGGAAAAAAGCGGAAATATTCTTTCAACACCAATGCCGCCGGAAATCTTTCTTACAGTAAAACGGGCACTTGCACATCCTTTGGTTTTTTTAATCACTACGCCCTGGAATAGCTGGATACGCTCTTTTTCCCCTTCTTTGATTTTTACATGTACTATTACAGTATCACCTGAATCAAATGCAGGGATATCAAGACGTAATTGTTCTTTTTCTAATTTTTCGATTATATTACTCATGTTTCCTCCTGGTTACCTTCCCTTTTAGCAAGTACTATCTTACCTGCCATTTATAATCCTGTCTAAATATATTGAGGCAGCAGATCTGACAGAAAGGTGATTGTAATCTGTTTTCCCGGAAATCGGGTCTAAAATAAAATCACAGGTATCAATCAATTCATCTGCCAGTCCCCATGCCGTTCCAAAAATAATGACATGGGAAGCTTTATTCTCAAGCTTTTGCTGTAACGTCTCTATTGTTATTGAGCCGGGTTTTTCTTTTGCACTTGTGGCAATGGTCACAACCGGCTCTTTTCTTTCCTGTTCAATTGAGGAAACCGCATCCTCAAAGGTTTTGGTCACCCGAATGAGTTCCAGGGCATTCTTCCTGAACGGATTCAGTTTAGACCCAACTCCTTTTGTCCAGTGTTCAATCACCTGATTGGCCAGCGTTGCCTGGTCTTCATAAGGGGTTATGACATAAAACCCTCTTACACCAAAGGTGATGGATGCCCGTGCAATATCATGCAAGTCTATGGTTGTCAGAGCTGATCCAATGGGTTGATCTTTCTTGTTCATCACAGGAAAATGGATTAATGCCACGTAAAGGTTATTCTCTAACAAGATTTTCCAACTCCTGACCCCATTGTTTTAATATCTTTTTTTCTTCAACATCCAGTTTGCCTTTTTGTAAAAGATCTGGTCGTTTCAGAAATGTCCTCTGAAGAGACGAACTCTTTCTCCATAATCTTATTTTTTCATGGTTCCCGGACAATAGCACCTCGGGAACCTTTAGCCCTTCAAATTCTTCCGGTCTTGTATATTGTGCATACTCAAGCCTGTCATCTGTAAATGAATCTGATTGCCAGGATTCACAACTTCCCAATACGCCGGGAATTAACCTGGCTATGGAATCAATGATTACCATGGATGCAAGCTCTCCGCCGGTCATGACATAATCCCCGATGGAAATCTCTTCATCAATAAGCTTGGTGTATACCCGTTCATCAATCCCTTCATACCTTCCGCAGACAAAAATAAGCCCCTCATTTCCATTGGCAAGTTCAAATGCCTTTTCCTGGCTGAACCGGGTCCCCTGGGGGGTCATCAATACGACCTGTGATTCAGGAGCTTTTTTTTTGGCACATAAAATAGCGGCCTGTAAGGGTTCCGGCTTCATTACCATTCCGCTTCCGCCACCATAGGGCCTGTCATCAACAGTGTTATGGCGGTCGCATGAAAAATCCCTGATATTAATACAATGTCCTTTTACCAGGCCTTTTTCAATACCCCTTGAGATCATGCCATGCTCAAAAAATGAGATGATGAGTTCCGGAAACAGGGTCAGTATAGTAAAGTCCATTAGTAATCCTCGGGCAAGGTCGTCAGCATGGTCTTTTTTTCAATATCAACTGATTCAACAAAGTGTTTATTCATTGGCACCAGGGTTTCCTGATCCTCGTTAGTTACATCTGTTACGACCAGAACGTCATTAGCCCCTGTTGGAAAAATATTGGTTATTTTGCCTATAAACCCTTTTTGATGATCAAACACATCAATCCCCAGGAGGTCTTGCCAATACCAGGTGTCTTCTTCTGGTTCGGACAATTGATCCCGGTCAATGAGAATCTCTTTTCCGATAAGATCCTCGGCAAGGTTTCGGCTGTCAACCCCTTTAAGGGAGAGTATGACCCCTTTTTTATGGGGCAATGCCTGAAGTATGGTAAAGGTTCTGCCCTGCTCTTCTTCTGCTTTTAAAAGAACGCTTGTGCCAGGGGCAAAGGTATCAACCGAATCTGCAAAGGACCAAACCTTAAGATTACCATTAAGTCCATGAACTCCGGTTACCTTGCCTATAGTAAACGAAGTGGCTTTGTTCATCATCTATTCAATAATTTCAAGAACCGTGCGTTTTTTAAGCTTGGTGGATGCCGCACTTAAAATTGTTCGCATGGCCCGGGCAGATCTTCCCTGCTTACCGATTACTTTGCCCAGATCTTCTTTTGCAACCTTAAGTTCTAAAACAGAAGTCTGATCTCCAATAACTTCTGATACAGAAACTTGATCGGGATTGTCTACCAAAGCTTTTGCAATGTATTCTATAAACTCTTTCATAAATAGATCTCCTTAAATAGGATTTTGAGAATACCTGGCTTGCTTATAAAAAACAGCATATGCTTAAGCTTGGCCGACTCCCTGCCTTTTCAATATACTCTGGACAGTTGTTGAAGGTTTAGCACCTTCGCCCAACCAATACTTTATTCTGTCTTCTTTCAGCGTAATTGCAGCTGGTTCAACCATGGGATTGTAGGTACCTAAGAGTTCTAAAAATCTTCCATCTCTCGGGTTTTCAATGTCAGCAGCCACTATTCTGTAAAAAGGTTTCTTCTTTGTTCCTTTTCTGGTCAATCTGATTCTTACGGACATATTCTTTTTTTTCTCCTTAAAACGGCAGCATGTTTTTCAATGATCGCATGCCACCTTTATTAAACTTCTTTATCATCTTCATAGACTGGGAATAGCTTTTTAAAAGCTTGTTAACATCCTGAACCGTGGTTCCGCTTCCATTGGCAATTCTTTTTTTTCTTGACCCCTTGATAATGGCGTGGACACGTCTTTCTTCAGGTGTCATTGAATTGATAATTGCTTCAATCCTGGCAAATTCCCTGTCATCTATATTTAAGCCTTTAAGCTGTTTCTTATTAACCCCTGGCAACATTCCGATGAGGTCTTTTATTGACCCCATTTTCCGGACTGATTTCATCTGGTTTCTGAAATCTTCCAGGGTAAAGGCATTCTTCCTTAGTTTTTTCTCAAGCGCCTTGGCCTCTTTTTGGTCAACGGCTTTCTGGGCTTTTTCAATAAATGAAAGCGCATCCCCCATTCCCAGGATTCTGGAAGCCATCCTGTCGGGATGAAATGCTTCCAGAGCCGTTGATTTTTCACCCACACCGATGAATTTCAGCGGTTTGCCTGTAACTGCTTTTATGGAAAGCGCTGCACCACCGCGAGCATCACCATCCATTTTGGTAAGCACAACACCGGTAAGATCAAGTGCTTTGTCAAATGATCCGGCAATATTCACCGCATCCTGACCTGTCATGGCATCGGCCACAAGAAGGATTTCTGATGGATTAATTCCCTTTTTGATGCCTTTTAACTCAGCCATTAATTCTTCATCAAGATGCAGTCTTCCAGCCGTATCCAGCAACAAGGTGTCACATCCCTGTTCCCTGGCTGCCAATTGTGCATCCTTACAAATTTTCAAAGGCTTCATATCTATTGTGGATTGGAATACTGGAACATCCAGTTGTTTTCCAATCTTTTTCAACTGATCAATTGCCGCAGGTCTGTAAACGTCCACTGGTACCAGGAACGGTTTTCTGCCCTCGTTCCGAAGATAGAGTGCAAGTTTTCCTGCTGTTGTGGTTTTACCAGAACCCTGCAGCCCAATAAGCATGACAGAACCCAAAGACTTACCATCAAAATTTAAGCCTTGATGCTCAGACCCCATCATTTTGGTAAATTCATCGTTTACAATTTTTATGACCTGCTGACCAGGAGTAAGACTTTGCATTACTTCCTGGCCCAAAGCCCTGCCTTTTATATCTGAAATAACAGATTTTGCAACCTTATAATTGACATCAGCCTCAAGCAGTGCCATCCGCACCTGTTTAAGACCATCATCAATGTTCTTTTCATTCAGGGTGCCGTGGCCTTTTAGCTTTTTAAAGACCGAATCAAGTCTGTCACTCAAATTTTCAAACATAAAAAGGCCAACCTCAAAATATCAAATCAAATCATTGAAATTAGTATATATTCCGTGTTATGTCAAGAAAATATTAACTTTAGGTAGATAAAAATATATGGAAAACATACTGAATTTTACGAGAGATGATCTTGCCGGCTGGCTTGATAGCAAGGGTATTCGACCGTTCAGGGCTGGGCAGATATTCAAGTGGCTCTACATCCGTCAGGCAGATGCCTTTGAACAGATGACGGATCTTTCAAAGGAGCTGCGCAAAACTTTGGAAGATAATTTTTATATCCAACGCCTTATCCTTGATGAAAAATTGGTTTCTGTTGATGGGACTGAAAAATTTTTACAGAGACTTTTCGATGGCCAGCATATTGAATCCGTCTTGATTCCTGAAAAAGATCATTTCACCCTTTGTGTGTCTTCACAGGTTGGATGTGTTCAGAATTGTCAGTTTTGTTTAACGGCCAAAGGCGGATTCATCAGGAATTTAAATATTTCTGAAATGATTGCCCAGATCAGGGATGCAAGGTATTACCTGATTCAAAAAGATCTTGATCCCAAAAAACTTTCCAATATCGTGTTCATGGGAATGGGGGAACCCCTTGCCAATTATAAAAATCTTGTAAAGGCATTAGAGATTATCACAGACAGTGATTATGGACTCAAATTTTCAGATAGGCGGGTAACGGTCTCCACCTGTGGCCTTGTCCCGAAAATAACACAATTGGGCCTTGATACAGATGTGAATCTGGCTGTATCTTTAAACGCAACCACGGATGAGATGCGATCCCGCTTGATGCCTATAAATAAAAAATATCCCTTAACCCAGTTGTTGGAGGCCTGTCGAACATTTACCATGAAGCCAAGGAAGAAGATTACCTTTGAATATATTTTAATGAAAGGAGTGAATGATACAAAAGAAGATGCTTTAAAGCTTGCAACACTTTTGGCTCCCATTAAAGCAAAAATAA
>JAQICW010000598.1 GCA_027858355.1 Desulfobacula sp. | reverse complement strand
GAAGAAGAAGCTACTTTAGAAGAAGAAGCTACTTTAGAAGAAGAAGCTACTTTAGAGGAAGAAGAAGTTATTTTGTCTGAAATTACAGGTGAAGAAACCATGGAAGAGCTTTTGGGCATCTATGAGTCCAGCCTTAAAAAGTTTGAGGAAGGTCAAGTAGTAACTGGAACAGTAATATCTGTTGCCAGGGACATGGTTCTTGTAGATGTTGGTTATAAATCTGAAGGACAGATCTCTATTCGGGAATTCATTGATGAGGAAGGCAATGTAAATGTCAAAGTCAACGATAAATTTGAGGTAATGATTGAAGAGTGGAATGAAGAAGAAGAAACAGTTCTTCTGTCACATGAAAAAGCCAAAAAAGTTAAAGTTTGGGATGCAATCAAAGACCTTTACGATGAAGAGGCAACTATTGAAGGCGTTATTACCAGCAGGGTTAAAGGTGGTTTTTCCGTTGATGTAGGGCTGCTTGGATTTCTTCCTGGATCACAGGCTGATCTTAGACCCATCCGGAACATGGATGAAATGGTTAACAAGACCTATACATTTAAAATTCTCAAATACAATAAAAAAAGAAACAATATTGTCCTTTCAAGACGGGTTCTTCTTGAAGCAGATCGGGATAAACTTAGAACGACCACCCTTGAGGCCATTGAAGATGGTAAAGTCATGGAAGGTATCGTTAAAAATATCACTGAATACGGAGTGTTTGTCGATCTTGGCGGTGTAGACGGTCTTCTCCATATAACAGATATTTCATGGGGCAGAGTTAAGCATCCTTCAGAACTCTTTTCTATAGGCGATAAAATCAATGTCAAGATTCTTTCTTTTGATTTTGAAAAAGAGCGAGTATCACTTGGCATGAAACAATTAACGCCTGATCCATGGACAACTGCAGTTGAAAAATATCCTGTTGAGTCAAAAATAACCGGTAGAGTAGTCAGTCTGACGGATTACGGTGCGTTCATTGAGCTTGAAGCGGGGGTTGAAGGACTCATTCATGTGTCTGAAATGTCCTGGACAAGAAAAATTCGTCATCCATCCCAGATGGTAACTGTTGGTGAAGAAATAGAAGCCGTTGTCCTTGACCTGAAACCGGATAACAGGAGAATTTCTCTTGGGATCAATCAGACAGTGGATAATCCATGGGAAGTTATCTCTCAAAAATACCCGGTTGGGACTATTATCGAGGGTAAAATTAAAAATATTACTGAATTCGGCCTTTTCATTGGAATTGACGATGATATTGATGGTCTTGTTCATATTTCCGATATTTCCTGGACAAAGAGGATCAAACATCCGTCTGAAGTATATAAGAAAAATGAAACCATTCAGGCAGTTGTCCTTGATATTGATAAATCCAATGAAAGATTTTCCTTGGGGATCAAACAGACCCAGGCAGATCCATGGGAATCAGTTGCTCTTCGCTATGAAGTGGGCAAGGAAATCTCTGGTGTTATCACAAATTTGACAGACTTTGGTGTATTTGTTGAATTAGAAGAAGGTATTGAAGGTCTTGTTCATGTATCGGAAATCAGTAAAGAGAATGTGAAAAGTCCTAAAGAACGCTACCAGAACGGTGAAACCATTACTGCAAAAGTAATGAACATCAATAGTGATGAAAGACGGATCGGCCTTTCTATCAAGCGCCTTGATGATGATGATGATAAGCATCTTGAAGAGTTTGCCAAGAATATGAAACCTACAACCTCTTCTTTTGGTGAAATCCTGAGAAATAATATCCAGGAGCAGATTGAAGCAAATAAAATCCAGGAGCAGATTGAACCTGATATCCAGGAGCCGGTTGAAGCTGATATTCAGGAGCAGACTGAAGCAAATGACACCCAGGAATCACAAAAACAGGATAAAGAAAAAACTGATACACCTGAAGAATAATAACTCAAAACACAATACCATCGTTTCTGAGTGCTAAATAGTGTATATGGGCCGGTCAAGTAAAATTGAACCGGCCCCTTTTTTTATAAAAACTGATTATATAAGGACGTTAATATGTTTGCCAGAAGACATCCATTTTTATTTTTCTTAATGATTGTTTCCACCTGTTTGACTGTCATTTTTGTTGGATTTTTTGTTCTTGTATTATTTGGTTCAAAAATATTGAATACTCAGTTTGCACAGCAGTACTCATCATCTGAAGGCAATATCGGTATTGTAGAAATTAATGGTATGATATTATCTTCAAAAAAAACTATTAAGAATATTAAAACCTTTCGAGATGATGATGCTATCAAAGCCATTATTTTAAGAATCGATTCTCCAGGTGGTGGCATTGGACCTGCCCAGGAAATTTATAGGGAAATCATGAAAACCAGGAGAGAAAAAAAAATAATCACCTCCATGGGATCCGTTGCCGCCTCCGGGGGATACTATATTGCATCTGCAACTAGCGGAATAGTTGCCAACCCAGGAACCATCACGGGCAGCATTGGTGTGCTCATGGAATATGTTAATATTATGGAAATCGCTAAAAAAATTGGTATTTCTCCTGTTGTAATCAAAAGCGGCAAGTACAAGGGTATGGGCTCTCCCTTAAGAGAGCTTAAAGATCCAGAAAAAAAAATCCTTCAAGACCTTGTTGATGAGCTTCATCTCCAGTTTGTAAATGATGTTGCAAAGGCTAGAAATATTGATATTAAGACCATGACAACACTTGCAGACGGAAGAATGTATACTGGTGAAAAAGCGCTTAATTTAAAATTAATAGATCGTCTGGGGAATCTTGATGATGCAGTGCAGTGGGCAGGCGAAATAGCCAATATAAAAGGCAAATTAAACCCTGTTTATCCCAAAGAGGATAAAATCACTTTTTTAAAAAAACTGACAAACACCTTACTCAAAGATATCAATATCACCGGCACCATAACGGATAATCTCCGGTATATCATCAATTAAAGAAATAACGCTTGAAGGAGATCCTGGAACAGGACCGCCATCTATAACCACATCAATGGTTTTTACAAAATGGTCATGAATCAGTGATGGGTCTTCAAAAACCTGCCCATCTGGACGGGTTGCGCTGGTTGAAATGATGGGATAGCCAAGCTCACTGGCAAGTGCTAATGCAATTTTATTATCCGGGACCCTTATTCCGGCAGTTCTACGCTTGGTCAGCATTATTTTGGGAACCAGTTTGGATCCTGATAAAACAAATGTATAGGGACCTGGCAATAATCTTTTCATATTTCTATAGGCAAAGTTAGATACTTTGGCATATTGAGAAATATTTTTTAAATCAGAACAGATAAAGCTGAAGGGTTTGTTCTTATCTCTTTGTTTTATGGCATAAATTTTTTCAATGGCTTTTTTATTCATAATATCACACCCGATACCGTAAAAGGTATCCGTTGGGTAGGCCACAATTCCGCCTTTTCTAATAATATCCACCACTCTATCGATCTGGCGCTCCTGAGGATTATGTGGATTGATTTTTAACAGCATGCGTTTTTCTTTATCAAGTTTTCCTTTGGTTTACTTCACAATTTAATAAGCAAATATTAAAATAAGCAAAGGACAAAATAGCTATAAAAAATATTTATGTCAATCAAATCATCTTTCCCTGTCATCTTTTGTCGTTGGTATCAATATTGATCTTGCTAAAAAATGTGATATTTGCTAATTATTCCTGTTTATATACTGACTTGATTTTTAAATATGCTTGGCCGTTTAAGACTTCATTAGATTGCCGGCCTAATAGTATCAATAAACATTTTCCTTTCTGGAGGTTAACTTATGTCCAATATATTATCCGAGGAAGGACTGTCCTTTGATGACGTCCTACTATTACCTGACTATTCAGCTATTCTGCCTGATCAAGTCAAGACCCATACCCGTTTGACCAGAGAACTTGAACTGAATATTCCCATTGTCAGTGCAGCCATGGATACTGTTACTGAAGCATTGACAGCTATTAGCATGGCAAGGGCAGGGGGGTTGGGCTTTATTCACAGGAATCTGAGTATAGAAGAGCAGGCCATTGAAGTTGACCGGGTAAAAAAATCAGAAAGCGGAATGATTGTTGATCCCATTACGGTCCATCCAGATGTTTCCATTTCAGAAATTTTAAAAATTATGGCCAAATACAGGATTTCCGGGATACCTGTGACTGAAGGGGATAAACTTGTCGGTATTGTGACCAACAGAGACTTAAGGTTTGAGACCCATTTGGAAAAATCTGCAAGAGAAGTTATGACCACTGAAAACCTGATAACTGTTCGGGAAAAATGTAGTCTTGAAGAATCTAAAATCATGCTGCACAAACATAGAATTGAAAAGCTTCTGGTTGTTGATAAAGATGGAAAGCTCAAGGGTTTAATCACAATAAAAGATATTGAAAAAATAAAAAAATATCCCAATGCCTGCAAGGATTCTTTGGGCAGGTTAAGGGCAGGCGCTGCCATTGGTGTTGGTTCTGACATGATGCAAAGGGTTGAAGCATTGTTAAATAAAGGGGCAGATGCCCTTGTGATAGACACTTCCCATGGCCATTCAAAAAATGTGATTGACGCAATCAAGAAAATTAAAAATGCTTTTCCACATTGCCAGCTTATTGCTGGAAATGTGGCCATGGAAGCTGGTGCAAAAGCCTTGATAGATGCAGGAGTAGATGCCGTTAAAATCGGTATTGGACCTGGATCAATTTGTACCACCCGTATTGTTGCCGGGGTTGGCGTACCTCAGTTGACTGCCATTAGAAATTGTAATGAGATTTCAAAGGCAAGCGGTGTTCCGCTTATTGCTGATGGTGGGATCAAATTTTCCGGTGATATCGCAAAAGCTTTAGGTGCGGGTGCTGATTCTGTCATGCTGGGAACCCTTCTGGCAGGCACTCAGGAAAGTCCGGGTGAAATTGTGCTTTACCAGGGGCGTTCCTACAAGGCATACCGGGGCATGGGGTCTGTTGAAGCAATGAGACAAGGCAGTTCAGACCGGTATTACCAGAAAGATACTGGCGAAGACGATGAACTTGTTCCTGAAGGCATTGTTGGCAGAATTCCTTTTAGAGGAACTGTCAAAGAAAATATTGTTCAGATGATTGGCGGTCTTAAAGCCGGCATGGGATATCTGGGGGCAGCTTCAATCCAAGAGCTTCAAGAAAAGGCAAGATTTATTAAAATAAGTGCTGCTGGACTTAAGGAAAGCCATGTACACGATGTTGCAATAACCAAAGAGGCACCAAATTACAGGGTTGAAAGCCTTTAATCTAAGAATGAACAAATTGTCATCGCCATTTTATCACCTTCATCTTCATACTGAGTATTCACTTCTTGATGGAGCCATAAGACTGGATTCATTGTTTAAACGATGCCAGGAATATGGAATGGATGCAGTATCCATTACTGATCACGGCACCATGTTCGGTGTTGCGGCATTTTATGAAAAAGCCAGGAAAAATTCTATCAAACCCGTTATCGGGTGTGAAGTATATATTGCTCCCAGAACTTTGAATGACCGTACCCAGATAGATCATAAGGGACTTAGACATTTGGTTCTTCTGGCAAAAGATCGTGAAGGATATGCCAACCTTTGCAAACTGGTTTCCATTGCCCAGCTCAAGGGGTTTTATTATAAGCCCAGGATTGACAGGGAATTTCTTGCTAATAATTCAAAAGGATTGATAGGGCTTTCTGCCTGTCTTAAAGGCGACATTTCTCAAAATATTATTCAAAATAACATGGATGCTGCAGATGATGCAGCCAGGTTTTATCAGAATACTTTTGGTGAGGGGAATTTTTTCCTGGAAGTCCAGCAAAATGGAATAGGAATTCAAGATAAGGTTAATCAGGGAATTCTTGACATCAGTCAGCGTTTGTCTATTCCCATGGTGGCCACCAATGACTGCCACTATCTTTCCAAGGGTGATGATAAAGCCCATGAAATACTGCTTTGCATTCAAACAGGGGATACGCTTAACAATCAAAACAGATTCAAATTCGATTCTGACCAGCTGTATTTTAAGTCGCCTCAGGAGATGATCCAATCTTTTGGCGATTATCCAGGTGCAATTGAGAACACAAGGGAAGTGATTTCAAAATGCAATGTTGAATTTGATGACAAGACCTATCATTTCCCAAGATATGCACAATCCTCTGAAGAGTCTGAGGATGATATCTTCAAACAAAAGGCCATGGAGGGATTTGAAAAAAAACTTAAGCTTATTAAGATTTCAAATCCAGCTATTGACGAACAGGTTTACAGGGATCGAATTGAGTATGAAATCAGTGTGATCCTTGGCATGGGATTTCCTGGATATTTTTTAATAGTTGCTGATTTTATAGAATATTCAAAAAAAATCAATGTGCCAGTGGGTCCTGGAAGAGGATCGGCAGCAGGCTCCATGGTGGCTTTTGCAATGGGTATTACAGCCCTTGATCCTATTGAACATGGGCTGATTTTTGAGAGATTTTTAAACCCTTCCCGTATGAGTATGCCAGATATTGATGTGGATTTTTGTATTGAAGGTAGAGATCAGGTTTATAAATATGTCATTGATCGTTATGGCGGACCTGAGTATGTCTGCCAGATTATAACTTTTGGAAAGCTTAAGGCCAAAGCTGTTATCAGGGATGTGGGAAGAGCAATCGGCGTTCTTTTATCCGAGGTGGATGAAATTGCCAAAATGATCCCGGATAATGCAAAAAACCTTACACAGGCCATTGAAGCGGTCCCGGCAATCGAAAAGAAATGTGCTGAGTCAGAAGAAAAGACCCTGATGCTGGAAATATCGCTCCTTTTGGAAGGGTTGCCAAGACACGCATCCACCCATGCAGCCGGGGTTGTGGTTTCTGATAAACCTTTAAACCAATATCTGCCCTTATATAAAGGCAAAGAGGGTGAGACCCTGACCCAGATTGACATGAATTATGTTGAAAAACTCGGGTTGGTTAAGTTTGATTTTCTAGGATTAAGAAATCTCACTGTTATTAAAAATTGTATTGAATTGATTAAAAGCCAGGGGAAAACACCGCCGGATCTCCTGGATCTTGATTATAAAGATGCCAAAACTTTTGAGCTTTTACAAAATGCCGACACAACAGGGGTGTTTCAGCTTGAAAGTTCAGGTATGAAGGATTTGATTTCAAGACTGAAGCCGGCAAGCTTTTCTGATATTGTAGCTCTGGTGGCCCTCTACCGCCCGGGTCCTTTGGACAGCGGCATGGCAACTACCTATGTGGAACGCAGGCATGGCCGGGAAGAAGTGGTCTATCTTTTTGAAGAGCTTGAACCTGTATTAAAAGAAACCTATGGGGTAATTTTATACCAGGAACAGGTCATGAAGATTGCCGCCTTAATTGCCAATTATTCAATGGCAGATGCAGACGGGCTTAGAAAAGCCATGGGGAAAAAAATTGTTGCCATGATGGAACAACATCGTGAACTCTTCCTGAAAGGGGCTAGGGAAAACAATCATGATCCTAAAACAGCTGCAGAACTTTTTGACTTAATGGAAAAATTTGGTGGATATGGCTTTAATAAATCCCATAGTGCGGCTTATGCCCTTATTGCCTATCAAACAGCTTTTTTAAAGGCCAATTTTGCCCTTGAGTTTATTGCTGCGTTAATGACCAGTGAGAGAAATAATTCCGATGCAGTCATAAAATACATGGATGAATGCCGGACCCATAAGATAAAAGTGCTGCCACCGGATGTAAACAAGAGTGGTGCGCATTTTAACGTGTCTGACGGATGTATCAGGTTTGGCCTTGCAGCCGTGAAAAATGTGGGTGAAGCAGCAATTGAATCTATTGCTGAAATAAGAAATAAAGAAAATGAATTTGAAAGCATTTATGATTTTTGTGAGCGGGTCCACCTTGGTAAGGTGAATAAAAAAGTCCTTGAGGCATTAATCAAGTGTGGGGCTTTTGATTCCACAAATACCCGGCGCAGCCAGATGATGGCTGTTCTCGAAGATGCCCTGGATCATGGATCAAGAATACAAAAGGAAAAAGCTGATTCACAACTGGATTTATTTACAGATTCAAATATGGGAACCGCACTTCCTGAAAGTACTCCAAAACTGCCTGATATTGAAGAATGGGACGATTCCATGCTGTTGTCCCTGGAAAAAGAAACTCTGGGGTTTTATATTACAGGACATCCCCTTGATAAATACGAAGATTTGATTCAAAAATATACCACAGTGAATTCCGTAAATATTCAGGATGTTGCTGATGGAAAAATGATCCGCATGGCCGGGTTTGTGAAAATTCATAAGCTGCACAAAACCAAAAAAGGGGATGTGATGGCATTTAGCGCCATTGAGGACCAGTCCGGCAGTATCGAAGTTGTGGTATTTCCCGAAGTCTATGCAAAAGCACACATGCTTTTGGCCAATGAAGAGATTGTTATTCTGGAAGCAGAAGTTCAGAAGAATGAAAATATTGTCAAGCTTATAGCAGACAAAATAGTTCCCATTGAAAAGGCGCCGGAAGAGTGGACCAATGGCGTATTGATCAAAGTTGATAATCAGGAATCTTCCGTGGATACACTTGAGAAACTTAAATCCATCATTGAAAATTTTCCTGGTGATTGTAAGGTCTGTTTAAAAATAGGAATAGACGATAAGCCACCGGTACTGGTTAAACTCTCTGATGAATATATGATTGATTCAAGCCCGTCTTTTTTTGCCAAAGTGGAAAAATTGCTGGGCAAGGGCGCCATTGAAACCAGATGCGCCGTTGTTAAAGAGAAAGAAAAGAAAAAAAAACCCTGGCTGAATAAAAAAAAGACATCTTAATTGCAAATGAAACATTTGATTTTATTTTGAAAGGAAGAAAAATGAGCTGGTTGGGAAAAATGATTGGAGGAACCATAGGGTTTGCTTTGGGCGGTCCTTTGGGTGCTATTGCAGGGGCTGCATTCGGGCATACATTTGTGGATAAAAAGGAACAGGTATATCTTTCATCAAGACCTGGAACAGATACCCTTTCTTCAAATGAGGAGGCCCAGCTTGTTTTTTTTACGGCAGCATTTTCCATGCTGGCTAAAAT
>JAQICW010000553.1 GCA_027858355.1 Desulfobacula sp. | reverse complement strand
AAAAAAGCTTCCATGAGCCCGTATGCTGTAACTGCAATCATGTTTTTAAGCATGTTGGCGCTGATGAGCCTGGGAATCCCTATTGCTTTTTGCTTAGGTTCGGTCGGGTTGATCACCACTCTTTTCCTCTGGGGTACGTCATCCATAGACATGCTCTATTTCACTCTTTGGAATGTGCAGAATAATTTCATTCTTATCGCTGTTCCATTGTTTATTTTCATGGGGTACATCCTCCACGGATCCGGAGTGGCAAAGGACCTTTTTGACGCTGTTTATCTTTGGGCTGGTCGCATTCGAGGTGGTCTAGGCATAGGGACTGTGGCTATCTGCGCCATTATGGCGGCAATGGTGGGCATTAGTGGCGCTGCAACCATTTCCATGGGAGTGATTGCGTTACCAGCAATGCTTGAAAAACAGTACGATAAGAGAATTGCTATTGGTTTGATTCAAGCCGGTGGAGCTCTTGGGTTTTTAATTCCACCCAGCATGATGATGATCATGTATGCATTCCTATCAGGTGAATCAGTCGGTCGGCTTTTTGCGGGTGGAGTTGTGCCTGGATTGCTGCTCGCCCTGTGCTATATGATCTATATTGGTGTACGTTGTTTTTTTCAGCCTCACTTAGGTCCAGCAATTGCCTTTGAAGAAAGAGCAACGCTACAAGAAAAATTTATTTCTCTCAAGGGATTGATTTTGCCAGGGGCACTGATTGTCGTTGTGCTTGGCTGCATCTTCTTTGGGATTACATCACCAACCGAAGCGGCCGCAGTAGGTGCCTCGGGTGCCCTGATTTGTGCTGCGATTCGCAGGACTCTTACTTGGGAAATGTTAAAAGATTCTGCCATCAAGACGTTAAATGTTTCAAGTTTTACAGCATTTATAATTATAGGAGCGGTTGTTTTTAGTACGGTTTATACGGGGCTTGGGGCCACACAGATGATCAGGTCTACAATTGTTGGCCTTGATGTAAGCCCATGGGTCATCATGATTATCATACAATTGAGTTTTATTATTCTTGGAATGTTTTTGGATGATTTAGCAATTTTATTCCTGTGCATGCCAATCTATATCCCAATAATTAAAGCTCTCGGTTTTGACCCTGTATGGTTTGCTGTTCTTTATGTCGTTAATATGCAAATGGCCTTCATAACTCCACCGTATGGTATAAATTTATTTTATATGAAGGCAGTAGCCCCGCCAAATATCAGCATGGCCGACATTTACCAATCCGTTCTTCCTTTTGTTCTCATCCAGGTTGCTTGTCTTGCACTCTTTATGATGTACCCGCAGTTAATTCTTTGGTTGCCAAATTTGTTGTTTTGATAAAAAGATTTCATGGCAATAATAACCGTATCAGTCAAAGGAGCCGTTATGTCTAATGCTAAATTGTTAGCCCGTCGCAACGCCGCTGTCCCCCGTGGAGTCGCATCAGCGACAGCAGTTTTTGTCGAAAAAGCCGAAAACTCTGAAGTCTGGGATGTTGAAGGAAAACGTTACCTCGATTTTGCTGCCGGAATCGCAGTTTGCAATGTCGGCCATCGACATCCGAAAATCATGGCTGCGGCAGCCGAACAGAATGGGAACTTTGTACACACCGCTTTTCAGGTTGTGCCCTACGAGAGCTATATCTCACTGGCGGAACGGCTAAATAAACTCGCTCCGATTAGTAACGCCAAAACTATTTTTATGACCACCGGCGCTGAAGCGGTCGAGAATGCGGTTAAGATTGCCCGCCATTATACGAAGCGCTCGGCAGTGGTCTCGTTCGTCGGCGCTTTTCATGGCCGTTCTTTGCTGACCATGGGACTGACCGGTAAAGTTGTCCCCTACAAGGCTGGATTCGGACCCTTCCCGGCCGAAATCTACCACGTTCCCTTTCCCATTGAGCACCATGGTATCAGTGTGGCAGATAGCCTTGCCGCACTGGAAAAGCTATTCAAAGCCGATGTTGAGCCACAACAGGTCGCAGCAATTATCATTGAGCCGGTACAGGGTGAAGGAGGTTTTTACATCGCCTCGCCAGAATTCCTGCAGGCGTTGCGCGCGCTGTGTGACAAACATGGCATCCTGTTGATCTGTGACGAAGTCCAGTCCGGATTCGCTCGCACCGGCAAACTGTTTGCCTGCGAGTATGCGGGGATCGAACCAGACATGATGACCATTGCTAAATCTCTGGCGGGCGGATTCCCTCTTTCTGGCGTGATTGGCAAAGCCGAGATTATGGATTCTCCTGAGCCTGGCGGCTTAGGTGGCACCTACGGCGGCAGTCCGATCGGCTGTGCTGCAGCGCATGCCGTGCTTGATGTGATCGAAGAGGAGCAACTCTGCGCCCGCAGTTGCGCCCTGGGAGAACGAATGATGGCCCGCATCAACGAAATGAAACAGAACAGTGATTGTGCACCTATAGGTGACGTACGCGGCCTCGGAGCGATGGTGGCCTTTGAATTGGTCACCGAGCGTGGTGGCAACACTCCCGATCCCGACCGAACCAAAGCGCTGACCACAAAAGCCTTGGAAAATGGCCTGATTCTTCTTTCCTGTGGCATCTTTGCCAACACTATCCGGTTGCTGGCTCCGTTGACCATTCCAGATGCGCTGTTGGAAGAGGGTTTAAATATCCTAGAGCAATCATTAGTTGAAGTTTCTTGATTTCAGTATGCATAAAGATACTTCTTAACGGATTCCGTCCGTGAAATTAGCAACCACCGACCCGGACACTCATCACTAGTTGATATGATATCGTCGTTGTATCGTTGATCTGAAAACGGGTAAACGGATCCTTGCTAAAGTTCCCTGCCGAAATCATTTGCTGAGTCTGTTGCGGAGGTTTTGTATGAATAGTTGCATGCATTTATTCGCGGAACGGTATCAAATAAAATATCTGCTGACTTGGATCCGTAAGATGTAGGATTGAATGAGTCAGCTTAATGGATTTATAGAAAGTCAGTCTTTGTCATTACGACTGTACCCGCCCAAGTATAGCAAGTCGCTAATAGAGCAGGAGCTGCTGACTATCGGTTCTAAAAATACCCGTGCTGGGCGGAAGCATGGATATGTATTGCTTTCGATTCTACCCATGGATCAGGTGATTATCGCCTTGCATGTAGAGAAGGCACGCCCGTTGTATTTTTAAAGGAGAAATGATGACTGAGACGAGAAAGGTAGCAAAAGCGACAGTTCAAATTATAAATGAACGATTTATAGTTACTGAATGGAGGTTTGCCCCTGGGGCGGAAACAACGTGGCATCGTCATGAGTATGATTATATTGTCGTCCCTCAAACGACAGGCAAACTGCTCATTGAAACAGAAAGTGAAAAAACCGTATCCGAATTGATTTCGGGGAAGCCATACGCTCGACTCAAGGGTGTGGCGCACAATAGTGTCAATCAAAATGACTATGAATTTGTGTTTGTGGAAATTGAATTAAAATGAGATTTGAATTCGCAATTACGCTCTGACAACAAAGGCTTAAGCCGGAGTAATTCATCGCAACTATTTTGGACTTGCACGCACAGGAAAACTGTTTGCCTGCGAATATGCGGAGATCGAACCGGATCTGACGACCATTTCTAAGTCACTGGCTGGCGGCTGCCCTCTGCCTGGAGTGATTGGCAAGGCCGAAATCATGGATCCTCCTGAGCCTGGTGACTTGGGTGGTACCTATTGGTGGCAGTCCGATCGGTTGTGCCGCAGCGCATGCAGTCCTTGATGTTATCGAAGAAGAACAACTCTGTGCCCGCGGCAACCGAATCGGTGTACGGATGATGAAACGAACTCAGCAGATGAAAGATCGCAGTGACACGGCAGCCATTGGTGATATTCGTGGTTTAGGGGCGATGGTCGCCTTTGAAGTGGTCAAGGGACGGGGTGGGCACAGTCCCGATGCGGAGAAAGTTAAACAGTTAACTGCCAAGTCTTTGCAGCATGGGTTGATCCTGCTATCCTGTGGCATCTATGGAAATACGGTTCGCCTGCTGGCACCCTTGACCATTCCAGACGAACAACTGGAAGAGGGTTTGTATCTCTTGGAAAAATCACTGGTTGAAGTGGCTTGATTCTGTAATTTTAAATGCTTTTCTCAATAGGAGCTTCTTTATGAAATTTGAGACCACAGATCCGGTCGCCCATCCCGAGTTGATTTATTACCGTCGTTGTACCGTTGATCTCAAGAGTGGCAAGCAAACGTTTGCAGAAGTTCCCTGCCAAAACCTCGAAGACGTTCTGGGAGGTTTCGGTCGTTCTTTTCAGATTCTTGCACAACGTAAGATTACCACTGCCTACTGTGACGAAAATCCTTTGATCGTCAATACCGGTCTTTTGACGGGTAGCAGTGCCATGACCGGTTTGCGCACCTATTTCTCCAGTTATAGCCCTATTAAAGGTTCTCTGGCAGGACTTCCCGCCGCTATGTGGTCCACTGGTAGCGGCAAGTTTGGTGCTAAATTTAAGTGGAGTGGGCTTGATGAGCTGATTTTTGAGAACCGCTCCGACACACCTGTCTACGTGTTGATCACAGAAACTGACGATGGCCCCCGGATAGAACTGAAGTCAGCAGAGCATCTTCTGGGTCTCGGGACACATGAAAAGATTATGGTGTTTCAAAAAGAGTATGACAACGCTCACTTTGCTGCCATTGGTCAAGCCGGAGAAAACTGGCAGAACGTCTATATGGGTTCTGTTGCCCTTTCCACCGAAAACCAACTTAGATCAGGTGAAGATAAAATGCGCTTTGCCGGTCGTGGTGGGATGGGGAGCATTATGGGATATAAAAACATCCTTGCCCTGGTGGCACAAAGTAACGATAAGAACAAACCACTGACTGATGCGGTTAAAAAAGTGAATCTCAATGTCATCAAAGGTGGTGGCTCTGCCCGTCTGCAACCGATCAAACGAGGTGGCTGCGGTGGCACCTGGGCCGCTTATGATGTCATGCAACCTTTTCATGCTGTGCCAGTGAATAACTACCGTCCGCAAGGCAATGACCTGCCGGAAAAACTCTTTCGTGAGAACGTTGACAACCAATACGACATCGAATCTGCCGCTTGCTATCGCTGTGGCATCACCTGCCACAACTATATCTCTGAAAAAAATGCTGATGGTAGCAAGGGCGAATTCATTGCCAAGTTCGATTACGAACCGCTGAATCTTCTCAGTACCAATATCGGGATACATGATGCCGGTCAGGCAGGACGCTTAATTCATCTCTGTGACAATTATGGCATGGATGCGATCTCTCTTGGCGTCACTATTTCATACGTATTGTCTTACAACCAGCGACATCCGGAAAAGCCCCTACTCAACCGTGCAACCTTTGGCGACTATGAAAAAATTCGTGAGTTGATCATCAACGCCGGGGAGGGAAAATCTCCCGAAATTGGCCAAGGCTCCATGCGCTTGTCACATACTACCGGCGAAACCAGCTATGCTTATCATGTCAAAGGTTTGGAGTTAGCAGCCTATCAACCCGAAACCAATCCCGGTTATTGCTGGGCGATTGCCGGGGGACACATGTCTATGGGGACCTACGGCATGCTGATTCGCGAAGGCAAATCTGATGTTGATTCTTGGGTCAAAGCCATTACCGAAGATAAACTCCATATCGTCGGTTTTGATCTGATTGGTTTGTGTAAATTCTTCGACATCACTCAATGCATAGGGACGCAGATGGTGGTTGTTTGTCTGCAGATTTATTTCATTCTGGAAATTGACCCCGTGAAAATAAAAGCAGCTGTCCGCCGGTCGTTCCTGCTGGCAATGTCACTTGAATTCCGTCAAGGTTACACCAAAGAAGAATTCTGCTTGCCAGCGGAAGTTTTTGAAAATCCAAACCCCCATATCAATCTTCCCAATATTACCAACCCTGAATTCATGGCAGAATTGAGTGAAAAAGTCTGGGCGGTATTTGATAAGGAGATGGAAGCGATCCCAGACAGTAATATCCACAAAAATCTTAGCTTGTTAGACGCTGTTCTCACCAGGATTGGTATTTGAATGCCTGCAACTTACAGTACGTGAGATAAAAACGGCCAAACCTGAATCTGAAGTGGTTTGATCCCCTTGCACGTTGTGCCGGAATGGGAGTCGGTATCAATCTAAGGATTCAGGATTAATTATAGAGTCTGGTTATGCACTAAACTCAAGTTGAAGTTGGACAAACTTCTGGAGTCAGCTTCAGCTGTGAGTTTGTTATCGGCGATGCCTGTGCTGCTTGTTGCATGATTCTCCAGAATCTTTTGC
>JAQICW010000508.1 GCA_027858355.1 Desulfobacula sp. | reverse complement strand
AGGCCGAGGGCATAAGCGGGACTGGAGTTGTTGCACTGGTTTACCAGGGGCTGGAAGCCGGACTCATTCGGCTTCCTAAAATCATGACACGGGATGCGGCAGTTCACTTGTCCAATGGGGTCACGTTTATCGAAAAAGATCTTGAAGCGGCTGGAAAGGCCATCGGTGCCATCAGAGCCGGTCATATCGCTTTATGCCAGGTGGCAAAAATTAATCTGAATGATATTGAAACAGCCTACATGTGTGGCGCTTCAGGGATTTATGTAGACGCGATCAAAGCCCAGCGAGTGGGGATGATACCAAAGGGGGTTAAACGAATATATCAGATAGGCAACTCTTCTCTGGCCATGGCTTGCGACATGGTCAGGAACGTGGATGAACTCTGGCACATGGAGCAGATTGCCGATGAATTGAGACAGCATCACTGCATGTTTGCTGATTCCAGGACATTTGAAAAGATTTTTATACTGGAATTGTCTTATTGGACAGAAGGGATGCCTATGGATCAATATCATCGGTTTTTAAAAAAGTTTGGTCTTCCTCCCTTAAATGAAATACGGGCCTTAAATGAAACACGAGTAATTTCTGAAGTGATTAAGACCGTTCATCAGGATATTCCGGATCTGGGAATCAAGGGCCTTAGTATTATCTTTGATATCGGTGAGCCAAAAACGATTGCTTTCAAAGGCTGTACTGGCTGCAGTGCATGTATTGAGGAATGTCCTGAAAATGCACTTTGTTTGGAAGATAAGGAAGACTGTTTTACTATCACTATGGATCTTGCCCGATGTAATGGACTTGCCTGCAGTAGATGTGAAAAAATCTGCCGGGAGAAAGTTTTTATTTTAAAAAAACTGTATAGTTCCAAAGATGAAAATATTTTCCAAAATTTGCAATTAATTTTTGAGTGAGCCCTGAGAGGTTTTACTTTGCAAAAAAATATTAACAATAAAATTAAACAATAAATAGAAAAGGAGATCAAATCAAATGGATAAAGCACAATATATGAAAATGGCTGCCCAGTATATTGTTGATGCCGATGAAGACGAAATAGAAAAATTGGCCCACGCATATTTAGACGAAGGCTTTGATCCGGTTGAGATGATTGAACAAGGCCTTTCCGAAGGCATCCGGAGACTTGGAGATCTTTTTGATCGAGGCGAGGTCTTTTTACCCCAGCTGATCATTGCATCGGAAGCAATGACCAAAGGGGTAAATATTCTGGAACAGGCTCTGCCCAAAGATCAGATTGGTAAAAAGCGTGCCAGGGTTGTTCTTGGAACCATTGAAGGAGATGTACATGACATCGGCAAAGGTATTCTCGTCACAATGCTAAGGGTATACGGCTTTGAAGTTATTGACCTAGGCCGAGATGTACCCATTGCCACTTTTGTGGAAAAAGCAAAAGAACATAAAGCAGATGTTGTGGGTTCATCCGCTTTAATGACAACGACCATGGTGGGGCAAAAAGCCCTTGAACAGGCCTTAAAAGACGCCGGACTTCGAGAAAATCTGACAACCATGGTGGGCGGTGCAGCCACCACTGCACGCTGGGGTGCCAAAATCGGAGCCAATTTTTGGGCGGAAACCGCTGGAGATACAGTGATAAAACTCAAAGAAATATTCAGTTAAAAACAAGGGAATATCTGGATAATGAAAGAAGGGACTGAAACTCAAAAAAATCGGTTGACCGAACTAAACGCAGACGCTCAAGAACTGGTTCAGGTGTTTGAGGATGAAACACTGCGGAACAAGACCTTTCAGACGCTTGTAACGGCTCTGGTCAAAACACAAAAAATCAAACTGGGAAAAATGCGTGACAATGAAAGACGTCCGGGGCTTTGCAGGCTTGCCGATCAATTGGTGGATACCTTAACGGGTAAAGGTTTTGTCCAGGTAACCACACCCACCATGATGGCAAAAAATCTGCTGGGAAAAATGTCCATCACAGATTCCCATCCTCTTACAAAACAGATTTTCTGGGTTGATTCAAATCGTTGCCTGCGACCCATGCTTGCCCCCCATCTGTATTATATCATGAAGGATTTACTTCGAATCTGGGAAAAGCCCATTGGAATATTTGAGATTGGCTCCTGCTTTCGAAAAGAATCAGAAGGTGCCCGCCATACCAGTGAGTTCACCATGTTAAATGTCTGCGAATTTGGCCTGCCCATGGAAGAGCGCCATGCAAGGCTTGAAGAATTGGCCGAGCTTGTCATGAAAACCTGTGGCATAGATGATTATAAACTGGAAGCAGAGGAATCTGCTGTCTATGGATCCACCATTGATGTGGTTGGTGTTGACCCCGAAGATCTGGAACTTGGATCAGGCGCAATGGGACCCCACCCCCTTGATGATGCCTGGAAAATAAATGAAACCTGGGTGGGCATTGGATTTGGTATTGAACGGCTGTTAATGGCAAGAGATAAAAGCAATACACTGGGCAAATATACCAGGAGCCTTACCTGGCTTGATGGTGTTCGTCTCAATTTGTAATTTTAGTACAGCCTGGTAATAAAGGGGAATTGGCGGTTTTTGTTTGGGCAAAATTTATTTGTAAAGGATAATATATTGTTAATAGCCATTGTTGGCGGCGGACTCCAGGGTGTGGAAGTTGCCTGTTTATCAAAAAAAGCAGGGTTTAAGGTCATGGTGCTGGATAAAACCCCTGATCCCCCGGCAAAGGGACTTGCCGATGATTTTGTTCATGTTGATATCTGCCAAATTGACCAGGCATCTGCTTTTCTTGAAAAGGCTGATCTGGTTCTGCCTGCACTGGAAAGTGACAAGGCTTTAGCAGCCCTTAACCTCTGGCAAAAAAACTCAAGTACTCCCATTTGTTTTGACTTTAACGCATATAAAATTTCTTCATCAAAACAAGAATCCAATAATCTGTTTTCGCGGCTGGGTATTCCAAAACCCATGGACTGGCCCCAATGCGGTTTTCCTGTTGTGGTAAAACCCAGCGCGGGAAGCGGCAGCCATGGAGTGAGAATCATATCTTCAAAGGATGAATGGGAAAAATCATTTAATACCCGGCAACTAAAAGACCCATCAGCAAAAGAGCCGTTAGCAAAAAAACAGTTAACAGTAGAGCAGTGCGTGGTTGAAGAATTTATCAAAGGACCTTCCTATTCCCTGGAAATAATCGGCAGCCGTGGCAGGTATGAAACCCTTCAGATTACCGAGCTTTTTATGGATGAAAAATACGATTGCAAACAAGTCATTGCACCTGTTGAGATCAAAGCTGAACTGATCAGGAATTTTGAAAAGTCAGCTATAACCATTGCCCGGGACATGAAGCTTGAGGGTATTATGGATTTTGAAGTCATCCTGCATAAGGGAGAGATGAAAATGCTGGAAATAGATGCAAGGTTTCCCAGCCAGACCCCTATGGCCGTTTATGCTTCCACTGGCATGAATATGGTTAAAATATTGGCAGATCTGGCCTTGACTCAGCAACTGGATTTGTTATCCCGGCCTGAAAAATCAGAACCTGCACCAGAACATATGTCAAAGCAAATACCAAAACAATTGTCAAAACATACACCAAAGCATACACCAAAACATGTAATTGTAGAGCATATCCTTGTAAGCCCAGAGGGAATCTGCGTCAAAGGCGAAAATATTATGAAATCCTGCGGCCCTCTTCATCTGGAAACCGAGTTTTTTGGGGCGGATGAGGCTGTCACAAGCTTTGCTCCTGGTATTAGCAAATGGGTTGCCACCCTTATCATCAAGGGAGACACCCAAAAGGAAATCAGAAAAAAAAATAAACAGGTTTTAGATGGCCTGGGACTCCAATTCAACCTGCCCCTTCTATAAGATAAATCAAAAAAAAGGTACTATTTTTTAACCTTACAGTCTTTTCCCCAGCCTTCCGTCTGGTGTCGGTATCTCTGGAGATGGACACCGGGCTTTACGCTCAAGGACATTGAGATCAAGATGATTGCGCATGTATTTTTCGGAAGCATCTTCAAAGGGCTGAAAATCCCAGGATGTAAATTTGCCTTTTCTCATTGATCGGTCAACCAGCTTTCTGCGGCGCTGGTTTGCGACTATCTTTTCACGCAGAGCTTTTGTATCCCATTTTTCTGTTACCTGGGCATGGAAAATCTTGCATACTTTTTCATATTCGGGCAACCCGGCAAGGTTGTTGGTTTCGTCTGGATCATTTTCCAGATCATAAAGCTGCTCAGGATCCACATCACAATAGATATATTTATATTTGTCTCTTCGGAGCATAATTATTGGGGAAATAGCACCTTCACAAAGGATTTCACCGCAAACAACAGCATTTTTGTCTTCATCTCCCCCTTTAAGCAGAGGAACAAGGCTATTGCCATCCATTGTGTCGGCATACACAATGGGTTTGTTGTCTGAAGCAATATCAGTAAGGGTGGGAAGAAGATCAACAAGGGAGACAGGCTGTTTTACTCTTCTGGGAGAAAACTTTGCCGGTGCCCGGATAATCATGGGAACCCTTGATGCCCATTCAAAATATGACATTTTGTACCACATCCCCCGCTCACCAAGCATCTCCCCATGATCAGACGTGATAACAATGATTGTATCGTTTTTGAGACCATTTTTTTCCAAAGCATCCACAAGGTATCCAACTTTATCGTCAGCATAACTTATCTCGCTGTAATAGGCATGGCGGGCATTGCGGATACGCTCCTGTGTCTGCTCATACTCACCCATTGCGCTGACATGATAGAGTCGCTTGCAATGGGGATCGAGTTCGGCATAGTCAATTTTCGGGACCCTGGGCATATCGATTTCATCATGATCATACCTGTACCAGTATTCTTTTGTCATGGCAAACGGATCATGGGGATGGGTAAAGGAGGTGAGCAGGAAAAAGGGGCGTTCGTCATCGCTGCGGGCAAGTTCGTTGATTTTTCGAACAGAATTATAGCTAACTTCTTCGTCAAAATCAATCTGGTTGCTTGTTACGCAAAGACCTGCCTGAACAACACTCAGCATGTTGTGATACCAGGTCGGACGTCTGTCAAAATTATCCCAGTCAGGTGTCCAGCCAAAGTCTCCGGGATATATGTCTGTTGTAAGCCTGTCTTCAAAACCGTGTTGCTGATCAGCACCCACAAAGTGCATTTTGCCTGAAAGACATGTATAGTAACCATTGTCACGCAGGTAATGAGCAATGGTGGGAACATCTTCGGGAAAGAGAGTAGAATTGTCATAGGCGCCGATACGGGAAGCCAGTTGGCCGGCCATCATGGAAGAACGGGACGG
>JAQICW010000496.1 GCA_027858355.1 Desulfobacula sp. | reverse complement strand
ATGAACTATTCCTCAATGGATGACTGCTCCTATATAAAAAAGGATATAAGTCAATGAAAGTATCTGTATGCACAAGCAGACCAATTCTCTCTCCATGCGGATTGAAAGATATTGAATATCAAGTTGATACTTACGTTGGCTGTGAACATTACTGCTATTATTGCTATGCCTTGCCCCAAGCCGAAACTGATTGGTCAAAAGAAATCTTCATTTATACTGACATCGTTGATCAACTAAGCAAAGAACTTGATAAGATACCACCTCAGACAATATATATGGGTTATCATACTGACCCTTACCTGATCGTTCAGACCAAAATTGGCTGAACATTCAAAAGATTTTAAGTAGTCAGTCCCCGGGTTTAATTAAACAAATTCAGCCGACGCATAGCGGCCCAACAGCTCAGGTGTTCACGGCAACATAAAACAAAAAAAGGAAACGAAATAAAATGGAATCAATTAATGTAACTGATGCTCCTGATGCGATAGGCCCATATTGTCATGCAATGAAAGCAGGCAATTTGCTTTTTTGTTCAGGGCAGACACCACTTGACCCGGAAACTATGAAATTGGTCGGGACGAACATTGAGGAACAAACAAAACGGGTCTTGCAGAACTTATCTATCGTTTTAGCAAGCGAATACTTGACCTTGAAAAATATTGTCAAAACGACTGTTTACCTGAAGGAAATGACCGATTTCCAGGGCATGAACAAAGTCTATAAAAAAATGTTTCAAGGGCATAAACCGAGCCGAACGACAATTTCGGTCAAACAAAATCCATTAGATGCGTTGGTTGAAATAGAATGCATAGCCGAGCTGCAATCATAAAAAAAGAACCCAAAATATGACAAATAAACACTCGCGTTAATAGGAATAATTTGTTTTGTTATTGCATTATTTCAGGCGGTGATCAGCAACGGAATAAATAAAGAAGGGAGATGTTTTATGAAATACAGAGGCATCAATCACCTTGCAATGGTGACCGGGGACATGGACGCGACCATCCGTTTCTGGCGTGATCTTATTGGTATGCGGTTAATAAACGGCTTTGGGAAAGAGGGGTTTCGACATTATTTTTTTGAGATTGATGAGAAGAACACCCTGGCCTTTTTTGAGTGGGAAGGGGCTCAGCCTGTGGAAAGAAAGCATCATGGGGTGCCGCTTAAAGGGCCGATTGTTTTTGATCATATCGCCTTTGGCGTGGATTCGAGCGAAGAGGCATGGCAGTTAAAAGATAAACTTGAAGCAGCCGGGTTTGAATGTTCAGACATGATTGACCATATGTTCATTCATTCCATTTATTCCTTTGACCCGAATGGTATTCCCATTGAATTCTGCTACGAGGTTGCGGGCCATGATATTCATAAGAATCCGGTTTTAAGTGATGATGACCCGTCTTTTGCAGCCACGGAAGGTTCAGAGCCCCAGCCTGGAAAATGGCCGAAGGTCATCCGTCCGACGCCAAAGAAGGAGAGGTTTATCACAAGGTGAAAGGAGTCACATTAATCTAAAATGCAGTAAACTTTTTTCAGTGGGTTCGATTCCCTCTCCCTTGAAATATACCTTATACTCGCGTATGAAAACTAAATTCTGTACAATTTTGAACTCTCTTAAAAGTCCTCAAAATGTTGGCATGATTGTTAGAAGTCATGTTGCTTATGGCGGTTCAGAACTAATAATAACGGGTCTGAACCATCCATGGAAATTCAAAAAAGGCACCCGGGCTTTTTCCAGAAAATTAGAAAATCACTGCAACATTCTACACATACCTGATCAGTATGAAGCTTTGGAATGGTGTAAAGAAAACATCGTGTCCTTTCGGTGGGCCTGCGTGAATCAAATATAGAAAACATGTATTATCGGTTCTCCAACATAATTTAAGCCAAATAGGAGGGAGAACCGATGTCCATTGGAAAAAATTCTACTCAAAGTCTTGCTTTGGATAGCGTTAAGCAAAAATTTAAAATCTGGCGTAAAACAAGAATACGTGGCTCCCGCATTCCAGGCGAGCTATGGCAGGCAGCAATCAATGTTTATCATTCTGGAGATTTAACCCTAGATAAGGTTGCCAGAGAATTACGCCTGAACCAGTCAGATTTTAGAAAACATATTCAAAAAGACAGCCCAGTTGTAAAAAAATCATCACCCCCTACATTTATAGAGATGCATTGTGAACCCCAGCCAGGTATCATTTCAGAATGTATTGTAGAAATGGAAGACTGTAGTGGTTCCAAAATGAAAATGTGTTTCAGGGGTAAAACCGAATTTGATCTTCTTGAGCTTGGCAAATCATTTTGGAGTAAACAGGTATGATCCAGATTACGCCTCAGATGAGGATACTCTTGGCCGTGGAGCCCGTTGATTTCAGAAAAGGCATAGATGGTTTGGCCATGCTGTGCAAATCGGTTTTGAGGACAGATCCCTTTGCAGGATATTTGTTTGTGTTCCTTAATCGCCGCAAGACATCTATAAAGGTCCTTTCCTATGATGGTCAAGGGTTTTGGATGTGCCAGAAACGGCTTTCCAAAGGTAGATTTCAGTGGTGGCCAGGCAATAGCGAAGACTCTGTAAAAACTCTTGGTGTCCATGAACTCCAGATGTTGCTGTGGAATGGTAATCCTTTAAATTCAAAAATAGCCCCCATGTGGAGAAAACTTCCAACATAACCTGGTTTCTGACCTTTAACCTGAAGGTCAGAAACCAGGTTAATTGAATTCCATCACTATCTTGGCTACTGCCATCCTGTTGGAGAGCAGCTAAAATATATGGTGTATGTAAAAGACAGACCCATTGCCTGTTTTTCCTGGTCTTCAGCTCCACGTCATATTGGTGCCAGGGATAGATATATTGGATGGACAAAACAGAACCGGGACAAAAATCTTGCTTTAATGGCCTATAATAGCAGATTTTTAATTTTACCCTGGGTTCAAGTTGATCATCTGGCATCACATCTGCTTGGTATCATGGCAAGAAATATCTCAAAAGATTGGAAAGCTATTTATAATCACCCCATATTTTTTCTTGAAACATTGGTAGATACGCAGCGTTTTGCCGGAACCTGCTATAAAGCTGCCAACTGGCAATATCTTGGTGATACCACAGGCAGAGGTAAAAATGATCACACCAAGAAACCCAATCGCTCCATCAAGGCTGTGATGGGATATCCTTTATCCAAAAACTTCCGTTCATATATGAGAGCATGAAAAAGCCTGAACATATTAAATTAAAAATCGAAGAGATTGAAGCCCTGTTAGAAAGAGTTGAAAAAGGTCACAGCCAGGACGGAGATTATGAGATCATCAAATCCATGGCTGATACTATTATCTTCTTGAATCAGGCTGTAAACAGTAAAAATGTCTCCATCAAACGTCTGTTAAAAATGTTGTTTGGCATAAAAACAGAGAAGAAAAACAAAATAT
>JAQICW010000739.1 GCA_027858355.1 Desulfobacula sp. | reverse complement strand
AACCCCTTAAATCAACTGCTTCACATGAACCTGTGGTCCCCAAAGCCACCACCCACCTGATCCTTGTCACAGGGCTTGATGCCGTTGGAAAACCTCTTGATGAAACCCATGTCCACAGGGCAAAACTTTTTTCAAAGAATACAGGATTACCCCTGGCAGGAACCATGGATGAGCAGTCAATAGCAACTTCCATTGCCATTGAGATAAAAAAGGCCGGGCATTTGAGCCATCCCTTGTCAAATTTTGTAATTCTAAACAAAGCTGACAATCCTGAAAAAATAAACTCCGGTCAAAAAATTGCTCGCCTTCTGCAAACAAACAAAATCATTCACCAGATTATTACGGCATCACTTATTGATGAATTTGCTGTTAAAAGTTGTTTAATAATTAAAAAATAAATAAAAAGGAACGACAGAAAAACCTTATTTTATGAGCCTTCCCAGAAAAAAAATTGCCGGAGTCATCCTTGCTGCCGGATCAGCATCCCGCATGGGGAAAACAAAACAACTTATGCCCTTTGGAAAAACCACACTTCTGGGGCAGGTGATTGAGAACGCAAAGGGATCAAAATTGCATGAAATCATTATTGTTTTAGGGCATAAAGCAGATGAAATACGTCAAACCCTTGACCTTTCAAATACCAAAATCATCATGAACAAAGAATACTCAAAGGGACAAAGTACATCCCTTATCAAAGGCCTTGAAAAGGTCTCATCCATTTGTGATGCAGCAATGTTCCTTTTAGGAGATCAGCCCCTTGTCAGTGCCGCCATTATCAACCAGCTGATTAATGCCTTTGAAACCTCAGACGCGCCCATTATAATCCCTTATTGCGATAACAAACGTGGCAACCCCGTCATCATTGCCAGGCATTTGTTTCATCGCTTAAAATCCCTGTCCGCCGATGTAGGGGCAAGGGATCTTTTTGATGAATTTAAAGAATCCATATTAAAAGTGCAGATTCCTGATAACGCCATTCTGGTTGATGTAGACACAATGGATGATTATAAAAATCTGATAACCATCCCTGACCATCAGCAAGGCGACAAGGAGTGACGAGTGAGGCGTATAAGTTATACTCCGCAGGGAGGAACGACCGCAGTCAACGCAGCAGGTGGTAACTTGATGGTGGATCAGGGTTGAATTTAATACTTGACTTGACCAGGTTATTCTCATAAAGAAATTGTGATAGTGTCAAACCTGATAAGTTTGTCGGCATTACATATTCAATGAATATGTTTTGATATTTTCAACGAGTTTTAACCCCATAACTCTAACCACAAACAAGGAGGACCTATGAGAGCCAAAAAGTATGTATTAACAGAACAAGACATGCCGCGCAAATGGTATAATATCATGGCAGATATGCCAACTCCCATGGAGCCGCCACTTCACCCCGGAACAGGACAGCCCGTCGGACCTGAAGACCTTGCCCCGATTTTCCCCATGAACCTGATTGAACAGGAAGTGAGCACCCAAAGATGGATTGACATCCCTGAAGAAGTCCTGGACAAATATACAATATGGAGACCCTCTCCTCTGTACCGGGCTTACAATCTTGAAAAAGCCCTGGATACCCCTGCTAAAATTTATTTTAAAAATGAGGGAGTCAGTCCTGCCGGCAGCCACAAACCCAACACAGCCCTTGCCCAGGCCTATTATAATAAGATGGCTGGCACAAAAAAGATCACCACTGAAACAGGAGCTGGCCAATGGGGCAGCGCCCTTGCCATGTGCTGTTCGTTTTTCGGCATTGAGTGCAAGGTTTTCATGGTAAAAATTTCCTATAATCAAAAACCCTACCGCCGCTTGATGATGGAAACCTGGGGGGCCAATTGTACAGCTAGTCCCAGCACTGAAACAAGGGCCGGACGCAGCATTCTTGAAAAAGATCCAGACTCTCCGGGCAGTCTTGGTATGGCCATCAGCGAAGCAGTTGAAGAAGCTGTTTCCGATGACAACACCAAATATGCCCTGGGCAGTGTATTAAATCACGTCATGATCCATCAAAGCATTATCGGCCTTGAGGCTATAAAACAGATGAAAATGGCAGGAGACTATCCTGATGTCATCATTGGCAGTGCTGGTGGTGGCAGTAATTTTGCTGGTCTTGCCATGCCCTTTGCCCTGGACAAAATAAACGGAAGGCAGATTGATATTATTGCTGTGGAGCCGACCTCCTGCCCCACCATGACCAGAGGGCCCTTTGCCTATGATTTCGGAGACACAGTCCAGATGACGCCCTTTCTTCCCATGCATACCCTGGGGCACAATTTTGTACCAGCCCCTATCCATGCAGGCGGGTTAAGATACCACGGCATGGCACCCATTGTAAGCCAGCTGATCCTGGACGGCATTATCCGGCCTGTATCTGTCCACCAGATTGAAACTTTTAAGGCTGGTTTTACCTTTGCCCGGTCCGAAGGATTTATCTCCGCACCTGAATGCAACCATGCCATTGCCATAGCAATCCAGGAAGCACTTAAAGCTAGGGAAGAAGGCAAGGAAAAAACCATCCTGTTTAACTGGAGCGGTCACGGACTTGTGGATCTTGCTGCCTATGAATCTTATATGCGGGGCAATCTTTCTGATCATGAACTGCCCCAGGAGCAAATTGATGCAGCATTAAAAGATATTGCACCTTTCCCAAAACCCAGGCAGGCAACTTAAATTCAACTAACTTCGCCTGCAACAGTCTTTAAATATTAGCAGCCTGTTGCAGTCACTTTAAGAGACAGGAATCAAATGACAACACAAAATAATGAAAACAAGGATGCACTTTCTGCAGAACCCCCAGAAGATGATGTTCAAATCAGGTGCCCGAGACTTGGGCATCAAATCAATTTTCCCTATTGCCATTCTGAAAACAACGGACTCCCCTGTTTTAAAACCCTTGACTGCTGGTACAACCATTTTGATGTGCAGACCTATTTTACAGACAAACTAACCAAAGAAGACTTTGAAAAAACCTTTTTGAAAAAGGTAAAACCAAAAATTTCTTCGTTATTTGATTTGATTAAACAGGCCAAAGCAAGAAAAGGTAAAACGGTTTGATATATTTAAAGGAGGTAAACATCCTTCCTGAGAAGTTTCCTGTTTTAGATTTTTATCCCTTTAATGTGAAAATATTCCAGGACACGGACTCTATATCCTTTGACAAAGCCATAACCTTTTTCATCGGTGAAAACGGTACTGGCAAATCAACTTTGCTTAAAGCCCTTGCTTACAGATGCGGCATCCATATCTGGGAGAACGAGTTCAATTTAAGGTGTGAGCGAAACCCCTATGAAGAAGACCTGTACAAAGCAATTTCCATTAAGTGGGAAAATGGTCCTGTACCAGGGTCTTTTTTCGGGTCCCAGATCTTTTCCCATTTTGCAAAAAACCTTGAAGAATGGGCCTTTAGTGACTCTAAAATGCTCAAATATTTCGGGGGAAAGTCACTGATCACCCAATCCCATGGCCAGTCGCTCATGTCATATTTCCAATCCCGGTATAACCTTAAAGGGTTATACTTTCTGGATGAACCGGAAACAGCATTGTCCCCATCTTCTTTGATTGAACTTTTAAATCTTTTGATCAAAATCAGCCAACAGGGCCATGCCCAGTTTATTATTGCCACCCATTCCCCTTTTTTGATGGCCTGCCCGGATTCCCGGATTTACAGCTTTGACACTCCGGTTATTGAACCCATTCAGTATGAGGATACACAATATTATAAAATCTATAAAAATTTTATGACCCATCCTGAAAAATTCATAAAAACCAACCCCATTTGATAGAGTTAAGATGAATCCTTTTTCTGACACGATCTTAAATACAGTAAGTGTGCCTGATAATTTTTATCAGGTTTTTCTAACGGCTCAAAATTATGTAAGAAACTATTTTTCCATAAGTCAACGTGATCCTGAAAAAGGATCCATTAAATTTTCAGGGGAACGATACATCCTTGTCAGAGCAGCCTCCATGTCAATAGAATTTTTTGATATGATGGCGCTTTTGTATAAAGACCGAGGGGAAGAAGAGGCAAGGACCCTTTCATTTAATTTTCTTTTTGATATTGCCCATTCAATCGGGAAAGCAGATGCAAAAAGTTTTTTTTCTAAAATGAAGGTGAAAGACCCCATTGAAAAACTTTCCGCAGGACCCGTCCATTTTGCTTATACTGGATGGGCATCCGTTAAAATACATCCTTTATCAAAACCCACGGCAGATGAAAGTTTTTATTTGATTTATGATCACCCTTATTCATTTGAAGCCCAGGCATGGATGGACAAGGGGGGAAAAACCGAGTTTCCGGTCTGTGTTATGAATGCCGGATATTCCTCGGGCTGGTGCGAAGAAAGCTTTGGTGTTTCCCTTGTAACGGTTGAAATAGAATGCCAGGCAAAAGGTGACCGGCACTGCCGGTTTATCATGGCCCACCCTTCCAGGATCAAGGATTATATCAGCGATTATTGCAAAAAAGCATATATTAAATACGAACATTACAAAAAAATTGACATCCCGGAATTTTTCAAGCGCAAACGTCTTCAAGACGAACTCAGCAATTATAAGATACATCTTGAACAGCTTGTACAGGAACGGACGGACAAGTTAAGAAAAACCAATCAAAGGCTTGAGGAAGCCAATATTGCCTTGAGGGTGGTTTTAAAACATATGGAACAAAAAGAAAAAATTAATAAAGACAATTTTTTAATCAATATCAAGCAATCCATCATGCCCTTTCTTAAGCAGCTTGAAGAATCCGGTTTAAATAAAGGGCAACAGATATTATTAGATCGGCTCCAAATAAATATGAACCAGGTCACATCGCCTTTGATCGGGAAACTGTCCTCCAAATACTTGAACCTGACCCCAATGGAAATCAAAGTAGCGGCCCTTGTCAAGGATGGAGCCGTAAACAAGGAAATCGCACAGGTTCTCAATGTTTCCTTAAATACGATCACCTCCCACCGCTATAAAATAAGGACAAAGCTGGGGCTGAGAAACAAAAATATAAACCTGCATACCTATCTGCTCTCACTTGAGGAAGAATAATTTAATGAGTAGTGATTTTTTAACACCATTATATAGCTATTTTTACAGTATTGACCCGAAGTTTTTAATATTTCTATAATTCTAACTTAGCATTTTTTATTAATAAAGGAAAATTATCATGAAAATACTCGTCAGCGATCCCCTTTCCAATGTCGGAATTGAAATCTTTAAAAACACACCCGGTATTGAAGTGGATGTAAAAACAGATTTAAGCCCATCTGAACTTGAAGAAATCATTG